>NZ_AP024815.1 GCF_019703305.1 Helicobacter sp. NHP19-003
ATGATTTTCTCCACCATCAACAAAAAAGGCGGGGTGGGCAAGACCGCCTTTAGCTTCTCCATTGCTAAAGATTTAGATTTGTTCTTGCAAAGCAACGACTCATCCATCATTGAAAGCATTTACCCTGATAAAGCCAAAATCAGCACCCACCCGCCTTTAATCGATCATTGCATCTATGACTTTGGGGGCTTTATCCAAAGTGGAGTTTTAGAGATTGCCAAAGCAAGTCGAGCCATCATCATTCCCTGCACACCCCTTTATAACTCTCTATTAAAGACCATTGAAACCATCCAAGAAATGCAAGCTTTAAAAGTGCCTTTAATGGTCTTAATCACCGATTACCAAAGCCTAGAAGAGCGAGAACAGGCAAGTTCTACCTTGCAATCCAACTTCACAGATTTAAACTTTTTCTTTTTCAAGCACTCTAAGATTTTAGAAAACTCCATGCGCAAGGGACTAAGCTTTAAAGAGTTGTCTATGCAAACCCCACTCTCTAAAATCCACTACAAAACCTTTATTACAGAATACCAACGCCTTTTAGACACTTTAACACAAGGAGTGAGCCAATGAGTGAAAACAAAAACACCCCAAAATCTATCCAAGATGCTTTAAAAAACACCAACAACCCACAAGCAAACACTTTCAGTGCTAAAGACAAAGCCAAACCAGGCAGAAAACCTTTACCCCCACATTTAAAACAAAACCACATCGTTACCTTTTACTTGTCCCAAGAGGAATACAACACCCTCAAAGCTCTAGCCGACAAAGAAGCTGATAGTGTGAGTTTCTTTGTCAAACGCTATGTGTTGAAGAATTTGGTGAGGGGGTAGGTAGAGCGGATTGTTATGCAACGCTTTTTAAAATGTCCCTTAAACATTTTGAATGCTTTTATTGCGACACTTTGTGGGCGTGAAGCTTGGTTAGGGGTCTGTTTGGCTTGTTTGGAGCTTGTGAACTGCCCCTCCCTAAAGGGAGGAGCTTCCTAACTAACAGAAACTAGCGTTTCTGTGAGCTCGAAAGGCTTTGTTGTTTGCTGTTTGCTGTTTATAGTCCGCAAGGCTAGTTCCTAACCCAAAAGACTTACAGACCCACTGATGGGTGGAGACTAGTTGCCAACCCATCATCGTGCTTAATCTTAGTGGCTAGAATGAGCGTACCCAACCCTCACCACTCAAGGTTTTCACTAATCTCGCTTACTTGTCGCAAGGATAGCCTTTCTTTTCTTAGCTTGCGCCTACATCTCCGTTCTGAAGGGCGGAGTTTTACGCGTAATCTGGATAAATGGAAGCAATGGTCTCTTTTGAGTTTAAACCTCCAAGAATTGCACCATTGTTCTTACTTTTTGTGAGCTATTTTGTCTAAAGCAATTTGTGCAAAGGGGCCCCCTAGCTTCATCCCCTTTAGAAAATGCTCTTTAGCTTTGGCTATGTTTTGCGGTATGCCATACCCGTATTGATAAATCAGCCCCATTGCATGGTGAGCCCTAATTTCTCCACGCCTTATGGCTTTTTGTAGATACCCAAGACCTCTTGCAATATTTTGCTTCACTCCCCTGCCACGCACATACAAGGCTGCTAATTGATAGCATCCCCTAGCATCCCCAACCTTTGCAGCTTTAAGATAAAACTTCACGCCCCTTGTGTAGTTTTTGTTTTTACATGCCATTTGGGCCATCTCAAAGTAGGATTTTGGATCTTCTTGCATGCGTAAGCTCCTTGTCCCAAGGTTAAATATCTTAGCAATTTTCTTACAAAAAAAATTAATGAGATTTTTATGTCAATAAAAAATCTTTCTATCTTGTTGAAAAATTCGTATTTTTAGAGCTTTACAAACTTAACCTGCACTACACAACGAGTTACAATGAACATTGCCCAAGGGTAGGCAGTTGCCCTAAAACTTCTTCTTGTTGACATCATCAAAAATTTCCTTAGCGATGTCATTGACTTTTTGGGTGATCTGATCGGTGTCTTGGGCAATCTTAGCGTTTTTTTGCACCACGACTTCTAGTTGTTCGACCGTCTTATTGACCGCCTCAATCCCACTAGTCTGTTCTTGGACATTAGCCACAATCTCATCGATGCTTTGGATCAACGAATTGGCATTGGCTTCGATCTCACCTAAAGATTTTCCCGTCCTCTCGGCTAATTTGCGCACTTCATCGGCCACCACAGCAAAGCCCCGTCCGTGCTCGCCCGCTCTGGCGGCTTCAATGGCGGCATTTAAAGCCAAAAGATTGGTTTGGTTAGCGATGTCTTTGATGATGCCAATGATGTTTTTGATCTCTTGGGCCTGCTTGGTGATCTCTGTGGTTTGGGTGCTGGTGTTTTTCATAAAAGCAGTGATTTGGGCAATTTGTTTGGCTGTTCCCTCTAGGGAGTTGGATTGCTCTACACTGCTTTGCGAGAGAGCTTGCATGGATTCTCTTAAGACGGCACTTTGGGAGGATAATTCTTTAGCAAAAGCAAAAGAGGCACTCAGCATCTCGCGGATGTCTTGGCCTAGCATATTCGTCGTGATTTCCACAGCGCCCTTAGCCTCTGGGATTTTGGCTGTGAAGTCAAATTTTTTGTAGGCTTCAAAAACGGCGTTGATGGTGTTCATATTGCCCCCCACTTTGCGCTCTAGGGTGTCTAGCATGGTGTTGAGCACATTTTTAAGCTCTTTAAGCTGAGGGTTAGCAGGGATTTGCGTGATGCGTGCACTCAAATCGCCCGATTCAATGATCTTAGCCGTGTTAACGGACTGGGACACCGCCTGTTCATCTTGTTCTAAAGATTGTTGAATCTTTTGGATATTGGCGTTGATGACACTTGCCATTTGCCCTAACTCGTCATTGCTTTGCACTTTCAGGGGTTTGAGGGAAATTTTCTCGTGGTTTAAAAACTTAAAGAAAGAAACTAGCCCCTCTAAAACGATAGAGAGGCGTGCAGAGATGACTTTGTTAGCCAGCAACGCCACGCACACCCCCGCAATGATAAGAGAAAAAAATGCGGTCATCATGACGAGTCTTGCAAGCTCGTTTCTGTGTTTAAAAACAATATCTTTAGAGACGACAATAAAGACAGACCAAAATTGATCGACACTGCGCCACACTTTAAAATTCACCAACCCAATAAAGGATTCTTGGTGTCTAATGTTCACATAAGGAAATACCCCTTCTTTACGCTCTTTTACGGCTTTTAAAATAGCCTCTGTCAAGGGACCTGGATTGACTTCAATCAGAGGTTTTCCGATCATTTTAGTGTCTGGAAAAACAACAACTTTACCTGTAGATGAGAGCACTGCGGCAATATCCCCCCGATACACTGGGCTAGTTTTATCCATGATTGCTTGGTGCATTTTGGCAAGATCGATGGCAACACTGATGAACCCTATAGGCTGTTTTTGTCCATCTCTAATGAGAATAGTGGCGATGACAGTGGTGATGTCCTTGCCTGCAATATGGATGTGTATGGGTTCACTCACTGTGTCTTTATTTCTCTGCAACACTTCCTTTATATTGGAGCTGTTAAAAATATCAGCACTTTGCTGGGTAGAAAGAGAAATAATCCCTCCTGCATGGGATATATCGGTGTCTTCAAGAGCAAGATAAAAACCCTCAGGGAGAGAATGTTCCATACCTTGTGGTATTGGATTAATTTTAGTGTGCGCGCCTTTAAAGACCGCACGCGGGAGGTAGAGGAAACAATAGTTCGACCAATTAGCCTCATCAAAGGTGATGCGGACAAATTTTTTCAATTCATCTTCGTGTAAAGAATGATCGGCAATGGAGGCTTGAATCGTTTCTCTAAGTGTTTCTAGAAGGGTAAAACTTTGACCGAAAGCAGGAAAGATGCGGTTGGTATATCTTTTGGCGACATTATAGAGAGTTTTATAGGCCTCTGCTTGCAAAGTTTTAGAAGACTTGTGGGTGATCACTAAAGAAAGAATGGTAAAGATAAAAAGGAGAACAGCGATGGTAGGGGCAACAAGTTTTGTCCCAATTTTGGCATTAAAAAAACCCATGACACATCCTCTAAGTAGTGTTTACGCTTTTTAGCTCTATCTAAACCCTGTGTTTCCGACAATTATGGCTACAAGTGCGAAATTCTAGCACGAAATAATTAGCCAAAGAGAAATCTTATGCGTATATATGTGTGTGTGTGTGTCTTGACAAAGTTACCAAGTATGCAACAAAACGGGCTTTTTATGGATTCACAAAATAGGTGTGGTAGGGAGAGATAGATGGGAAATGCGAGGAGATTTACGAGAAAGTTCTCGCTCTTAAAAATAACCAATAGGCTACAAAAAAGTATTTACTTTTGTTGTATTGTTTGCCAGGTAGAGTGGAGGATTTTTTTGTTGGGATTGTGGGTTTTTTGGGCGTAAAGGCGTGAATTAATTATTGAAAGTAACTAATTAATTATCTTACTACCTTTATGCATTTAAAACTATGTTGATGTTGGCTAGCACCAAGGGCAAAACCCAGCAACGCACCCAAACGCCCCGTAGGCCGTTCTAGAAAGTAATTACCCTTTGATGGACCAAACATTACCCCACTCCAAGATGAAGCTCTAAAACCTTCTAACAAGCTAAAAACAACGAAAAATAGCAAGAGCCCAAACGATAAACCAATCGACCAAGAGAATACATAGCGTTTCTTGAGCCATAAACTTGTCATACAGCGCGACTTTGACAAAAAGAGTATCAAACCATTACCCAACTCACAAAATCGATTGTAGGCAATCCTAGAGCGTTCTTGGACTGTATCTACTCGTTAGTCTCTCTCTTGCATTTGCTACACCCATGGATAAATGCCCTAAACTCACGACCTTATCAACCACGCTGTAAGCTATAGCTTTAGCTATGGTGAGTAGTCAACAAATCCCCTTCTCTTTATAACCTTTTCTTTAGGCCATATAGCCCCTACAATCAACACTTCACCTTAACTTATATCCAAACACCCTTTAACCCAAGAAAGCGTCCTATGAGCCTTTAAACGCGCATTCTCGTTTTAAGCCTTCTTGGCAGAAATCCCACCCGCTAAAGACGAGTGGGATTTCTGCCGGAGAGTCTTAAAAAATTTTTTTCACAAAAAAAAATATGTAACACGGGCAAGCGCACCTGCACGCGGTTTTTAAAAAAGTAGTTTTTTAAACCCTTTTTAAAACATATAATGTATAGCGAGGGGGGTTTTGGATATAAATTCGGGGGGTTTTGGATATAAATTCGGGGGGTTTTGGATATAAATTCGGGGAAATGGTAGGTTCTTAGGATATAAATTCGGGATTAATCGTTATTTTTCAAAAAACACGTTAAAATCCTTTGGAATTTGGCACAAAACCTTAGAAGAAAAAATTGTTAAAATGGATAAGAAAAATCCCCTATATGGGCATGTAAGAAACCTAAAATACGACATTGATGCACTTACAGTGCTAGAACATGAAACAGACAAAAGCACCGAACTGTATGAATTTATCCTAACTCAAAAGACAGAGAAACTAAAAAAGATTGCAAGCTTTATTCTAGGACACGAGGATGAATGGGATCAGGGCGATATAGGGGAGCTAGACACTTCTAAAGAAGCAATTAAAAATATAAAACACTTCATTGGCATCATGGAGGGCATGGAAAGGCTCAAAACCACAAACACACGCCCCGACATCCATAAAAGTTGCGATGACGGTATTAAAGACTGCATTGAGCATATATACACTGCCGTAAACACATTGATGGAGTGTGTAAAAAAAGTGGATACATCGTTCCATAACTCCTCAAGCACACAAACAACTCCCGCACAGCCTGCAGAAGTTGCCCAAATTGCTTCAACTGAAGTGGATAACCCCAAAAACGCCCCACAAACCTCACTATTAGCGCACTTTCCCCAAAAAGTGGTTAAAGAAACCCCACAGCAAGAGCCACAATTAAGCTTAATGGCTGAAACCCTAAAAATACACAACAAAACAGAAAATCTAACAGGGGAGGCTATAGAATACACCCCCGTTTTGGCCAAAAATACAAGAGCAACTAATCCTAAGCAAGTTGTGATGCACAACAATATTTACAAAGTCAATCTAGGCATGTTAGGCGAGCTAGAGAATAACTTATTCTTCAGCCTATTCAACCGCCTAAAAGATAAAAATGACACCGTGATCCGCTTTACCCCCCAAGAGTTAAAGGCTCTAGCAGGCAATCCACACATGGATAACGCAAGCCTGCGAAAAATAGTTGTTGGACTTTTTCATAATATTGCCGGGGCAAATTTTGACTTAATCATCAAATTTGCAGATGGTAAATCCGAACAGAATAAAATTTTATTCTTTAGGCGTTTTGCCATTGGATACGATGAAAAGAAAAACATTGAGTACTTGGATATACAAGTCAATAACCCCTACTTTACCTACTTGCTAAACGACTTAGAAGCAAACTTCACCACAATGCAACTGCAAACATTCCTAGACATCAGTGGTAAGTATGCTAAGAATTTATTTAGACTTTTGGAGCGTTTTAAACATGCCACGGACACGAGAGGGGTTTTTGAAGTCAATATTTATAAAAGTAATTTACAAGGTTTTCGAGATTTTATGGGCATCCCCAAATCTTTGAGGATGGGTGATATTGATAGACAAGTATTAAACCCCACGCTCAAACAACTCACCCAAAAACTCCCCACAAGTCCCTACGAGCCCCCCTACAAATCCATTAAAGTCATTAAAAACAAAGCCAAAGAGCGGGGTGCAAGAGTGTTGGGTTATACCTTTGAAGTTACCATAAACCCAGCTATGCAAGAACTAGAGAAAGCCCAAGAAAAAGCCAAAGCCCCTAGACTCAAACACTTCAGTAAAAAAGACATTAAAATCCTTAATAGCTGTCTACACAAATGTGTAGACATAGTGCTAAAAGATAAAGAGGGCAATCCCTTTAGCATCCCCCTTGCCATCATAGAGCAGATCATCCCTACTCAAGACAGTAAAGCCCTTATTGTGCAATTTAGAGCCCCACCCTTCATTGATGGACAACTAGAAGTGATGCAACTTTATCAAGACTACACCAAATACTGCCAAGTTTGCGGTCACGACTACTTCACTCTAGCCTTTGCTCACATGCAAGACTTGCTCGCTTTGATTGAGAAAACGCAAGGACGCTTTACCACCAAAACAACCCAGCCACAACCTCAAACCTCCCCCATCATCAGTGCCACACAAAAAGCCCAAATCCAAAGTACCCACGGGATGCTCGCTCCATTTTTTGAGAACAATGCTCCACAACACAGCTTTAAACAAGTGAAGTTAGTGGACACAATTTTGTCAGATATAGACGCGGAAGTGATTGCACTCTTTGAGATCATCAATGGCACAGATAAAGATTTTTACACCGCAGAAGAACATAAAAAGCACATAGAGCGTTTTAAAAAAGATGGGCAAGAGTGTTTTACCCATGTGTTTTCAAACCTACAGGATTTTTATAATGATTTTGCCAAAAACGCTAAACCGCCACACACCATAGGCGCAATCACACCTAACGGCAAGAAAGGCACAACCCACACCTTTAACAGCGCAGAATTGATCACTTACATCAAAAGCCCTAACACTAAAAGAGTGGGTGCATTGTTTAAACTCATTGAGCCTAGTCCAAAAGATTTAGAAAACGCTAAACTTTACCAAGAAAAAATCTACATAGACTACTTCAAAAAATCTGTACCAAATTGCGATGCCCCAGATTGTTTTGTGTATGTGTTTGAGAATATGCAAGAGTTGCATGAATGGATAGAAAAAAGTAGCCAAAAAATCCCCTTCTAAAATCGTCTACAACGGCCAAGCAAATCAAAATCTATGCATTTGCACATCCAAAGCGATTGTAGAGCATTTTGAAGTTAAATAAATTTAAAGTTTCTCCACAAAACTAAAGCAAATTCACTCCATATAAAAAATACACTTTTCAATCAATGTGCATAGAATCTAAAACCCCACAGTACTTAAGTGGCAAACTTACCGAAGCGAGCTTGCGAACGCCACCCTTTTAGGGGTCGGTTAATAAATTATCTAGCCCTCTAAAGGAGACACGGTGCAAGCTTGTTGTGGATAATTTGCCCTTGCTGAGATTGACACACTATCCCATAACTAAAGTTAGGGGATTCTAACTTTAGCACAGATCGCGGTTTCAAACAGAAGCACTCCGCTATGAGTCTTTTGTTTCTCATTGCCAAGATAGATGCCCAAAGCTCCAAAGACATCACCCCTTAATCACAGAGTAGACATTTGTACAAGATTGCTAATGCTAGCCAACCATCCGTTTAGCTAAGGCTAGGGGCTTTGGGGTGCGGATGGCGATTCCTTTGAAATTTATATATAAAACTTTGATTTTTAGAGAACGATTAGGGCGTGTGTGGAGTGATTTTTCTAACTAGTGCGTGGCATGCTGAAAGTGGATGTGGGTTTTTCTGTGGGTCTGGACTTTTAACAAGCAACACGGAAACTAGAGCGGGTGGCTCGTGGAGTATTGCCAAGATTTTAACTTAAAAATCCATGTGCGCACCGCACACACCACCCAACCTAACAATACAAAAAACTATGAACGATTAAAATACCCCGGCACAGCCGGGAGATAGAAATTAACCTTGGTGTCCCTCATGCCCATGGTGATGGTTGTGTCCAGCCTCATGATGGTGGTGATGGTCTCCACAACAATGGTGATGGCGGCTTTCCTCGTGTTTTGCATGTTCTTCGTGATTGTGGCAACATTTATCAGCGTGTGGCATTTTGCATCCTTTGCAATTAAAATATCACCTAGACTCTAACTAGGCAGGGATATTTTATCTAAAAATTTATGTTTTTTCAATGCATTCATCGTAATATTGCCTACATTAGCAGTGGAATTTAATACTTTTTAAGTATTTTTAAGCAATTTTAACTTAACTTAAACTGCCAAGTGTAGCTTTTAATTCATGAGCTAGTCGTTCCTCGCTATGCTTTTGATTTTAGAGCTATCGAGTGGCTTTAAGGTGTTCTAGATTCCTCAGCCTTTAGCTTTTAAAGTTCATTGTATCGCCTCTTCTTTTTTTGCTAGAAAATTTAAGGGTAATGGTGTTTTCTAGCAATTTTAGTGTCAATTTTAACTCCTCTTGAGTGCTTATTGATCCGACACCACAGCAGTAAGAATTGACATGCATTTTTTAGCTAGATGTGCCCATGTGGACCATCTTACGCTACATCTTGCGGAGTGGTTTTTACCTATAAAAACCCTCTGCCACCTTCCGCACAGAGCTTCCTAAACAAAATGATGAGACCAAACAACTGATTTACGCTAAATCATTGAAAATATTTGTAGTTTTTAATAAATAGACAAAATCCACTTTTACACCCAAATTTTGATGAGCCACTTTTGGTAGGGCGATTGGAGCCATTTTGCATTCTCTTGTAGGCAAAATCACTCCACCGCACTTTTTAGTGTGGAGGAGCTTTCCTTGTAAGCACCTCTTCCAAATAAGAATATTTTGCGTGTTAACCCAAGCAAAATTGTATTGATTCATCAAATAATGGGATTTTTTAGATAAACTGCGCCTACCTAGTTGTAGCCTAGGGATATTTTAAATTACAAAGGATGCATAATGTCACACCATACCGATGAATGTTGCCATGAACACGAAGGGCACGCAGAACACGAAGGGCACCACCATCACCACCACCATTACTACGGAGGTCATCACCACCACCACCATGGGGCTGAACACCACCATCACCATGGGCACGAGCAACACCAAGCCTAGCTTCCATCTCCCGGCTATGCCGGGGTTCCGGCCATCTTGTAGTTTTTTGTATGTTTTTAACCAGAGTGTTGCGCGCAGCACACACATTCTTGGTTAAATAAATCCTAGTCTTTACAACCCAAAGTTGCTCGCCCCTGGTTTCTGTACAGCTTGCCAAGAGCCTAAAACCACAGAAAAGCTTGCGCCCACTCCCAAACACCTTCCGCATTAAAGGTTCGGAAGGCGTGTACACCGCCCACTCTTTCTCATCCACCAAAGCTTGCGGGATTCTCTTTTTGGCTTCTCTTTTTGGCATCGAGAAAACAACATGCCATCATCTCTGATTTTAACAATCCTCCAAGTAAAGCTTCAGGAGCGGCATGGGTAACAAAGGGGACTTTACCAGAACTCAAAGGCACACGCTCATCAGTAATTAAACTTTAGCCGGGAATTGTGGCTTCAAATAGAGGCATCCGCCAAGAGTCTTGTGTTTCTCTAGCCAAGGTTGATGTCTAAAGCCCAAGGGCATCACTCCTTTGAATCCAAAAAGCCCCCTACACCATCTTGCAAAATCATCGCATTTTAGCTACACTTGGCAAGCCTTGTTTCAACTGAGTATGAGGTGCACCTAGCCAAAATGGTTAAATCGGCTTTCTTCAATTTGCTTTTACTTGACTTGTCCATGCCACAAGACCATTGCTTGTATCATTTTCTTTTTGAAAAACTTGTCGCATATTCGTTGCAGTTTTTAATTGGTCTTTGGAATTTAGAAAAACTAAAGACGAGCTCTTGGCACATCTAGATCCTCAAGAACTCCAAATGTTTAAGCAAACTTTCATGGGTGAAGGGTCGATGTTGATCTCGTGTCTGAAGCCCTTTTGGAAAATAACCAGCTAATTTATGGCATCGGCAAAGGGGAGGATAGCTTGGTTTCAATTCTCAAAATAGAATTGATTTTGAAAAAAGATTTCTAGATTCACTAGAGAGAAACGCTAAGGAGTTCGCATGTTTTCTAAGTTTGGGATTGGCACCAAGATTGTTGTCGGTGTGTGTATAGTTGTGGTGCTTGGCATCACGGTTCTAGGGGTAGTGATTAGTAAACAGGTGAGAAGCGTTATGCGCAACACCACCATCAAGAACATGCAAAGGAATATCGATCAAAATGCCGCCCGCTTACAAAGGGTGATGAATCGCATGTTTGCGCGGATGAGTACTCTAGGAGAGGATCTCGTTGCCATTGATCTGGCCCATAACGAGAACAAAAGACAACAGTTGATCCGAAAATTTTTAAATGGTAGTCCAAATGTTCGGCTGATCAGCGTATCCGCTGTGGGCGATCCTAACGGTTCCTATATTACGAGCAAAGTGGGAGATACCCTAGAAACTCTCGTTAAAAAAGATTTTTACGACCCCCAGATCACCCACCAAGTGTTGCAAGATGGCAAGATTCTCAAAACAAAACCCTATTTTAAAGACATCGGTGGACAAAAAGTTTTTGGTTTTGAATTAGCGGTGCCCCTCAACAAAAATGAGAGTGGTAAAACTAAAATAGTGGGGGTGATGATCGCTTTTATCGACATCGATAGTTTTGCTGATGTCATTATGCGCAGTAAAAACGACACCTTTGTGATGCAACGGAATGGATATGTATTGCTCGTAGGCTATAAAAATATGCAAGGTAAACTCTTAAGCGAAATAAATCCTGATGTTACAGCAGCACGCCTAGCAAAGATGGTGCATGACAATAGTTCTGGGGCTATGGACTATCACGCCGTTAGTACCAATAAGGACAGCTTTCTAGTCGTTAGGTCTTTCGATATTTTTAGTAAAATCGGTCCTGAGGATTTTAAGTTTAATTGGGCGATTGCGCGGTTTATAAGCAAAAGCGAAGTCTTTGCAGCAGCCCGTTACTTGCAAAAATTGATTTTCATCATGGGGTTGGTGGTGGTGGTGGTGTTGGTGGCCACCGTCTACATCCTTGTGCGCTCTTTGGTGGGTAACCGCATTGAAGTGGTTTCCAACACCCTGCGCAGTTTCTTTAGATTGCTCAACGATCCTAAAAACAACCAAGATGTGCACATTGTCGAGCCTAAAATGCTCGATGAGATCGGGCATATGCAGCTCTCCATCAACGAGAACATTTTAAAAATACACGAAAACACCAAGACGGACAGCGCCACCATTGAAAACATGCTGGGCGTGGTGCGCCACATTAAGGAGGGCGACTTCACGCAAAGGATCACCGCTACGCCCAATAATCCCGATCTCTTGCAACTCAGAGAACTCTTTAACGATGTCGTGGCGTATTTGCAAGAACATATAGGTTCTTACATGCAAACCATCAACGAGGCCTTTCAACGCTACCGCGCCTTAGATTTCACAAAGGGCATCCCAAACCCTTCTGGAGATGTCGAAAAGTCCATCGATGCTTTGGGGGCTGAGATCACTAAAATGCTGCGCACTTCGCTCGATTTTGCCAGCGCACTCACAAAAGAATCGCAAGGTTTAAAAGCTTGTGTCGATCAGCTCACAAACAGCGCAAACCAGCAAAATAAAAGCTTGCTCCAAACTTCTAAATCGATCGAATCTATCACAGAGAGCATCGCCAGCATTAGCCAAAAAAGCGAAGAGATGATCGCCCAAGGGCAGGACATTAGAAACATTGTAGAGATCATCAAGGACATCGCCGACCAAACCAATTTACTTGCGCTCAATGCCGCCATTGAGGCCGCTAGAGCGGGCCAACACGGGCGGGGCTTTGCTGTGGTCGCCGATGAAGTGCGCAAGTTGGCTGAACGCACCCAAAAATCTTTGGGTGAGATTGAGGCAAATATCAATGTTTTAGTCCAAAGCATTGTTGACACTGCCGAGTCCATTAAGGCACAGAGTCAAAGCGTGGAGGGGATCAACGCCTCTTTGCAAGTTTTTAAAGAGGACACACAAAACAATCTCAGTGCCGCCAGCACTTCTCTAGAGGTGGGCAACAACATCGATCGCATTTCCAAGGATATTTTAGAAGACGCGAACAAGAAGAAATTTTAATGCAGATTCTTAAATCAGTATCAAGTGCGCCTCCGGCTTGATGCCCTCTCACACAATAGGTTAGATGTATGTGTCCCGTAGTGGGCAATGTCTATTAGTCCTTTCACAAAGGGCTAACCACCGCTGTCTTGGTGATCATAGCAGTTATAGTGAGGCTGGGTAACCTCTATGCTCTCACAAGCCCTCTCACAACCCCATTCACCCTAAAAACCGTTTTTGTGGACTCCAAACCCTAAACTTGCGCTTCATGAGCCTTGAAAGCCCTTTAAGGCTATGTTTGGTTCATCGCTTCTTTTCATCTTGTTTGCCAAAGATATGTTGTCCAGATTGATTAGTTTCTTCACTCTCCATAAGAGCATGATCACCCCACAACCATAAATCCTTTAATACCACAAATCTAATTCTCATTTTTAATCCCCTTCTTTGGGGTCTGGGGCTTGCCTCCAAGCGTAAGATGTATGCCAAGCGCGAGATTGGCTTGCTAAAACAAGCTTACGCTGTGTACTTGCTAGCAGAAGTGGAAAATTTTTCCACTATTGAAAGGGACACTCGCAAGTTCACTTGGAAAATTTGTTCTATAAGGCTTTATATGATGAAATAGGGGATTACTTAACAAAGGAATATACATGCACAAAGATTATAATGAAATATCTAGCCGACAGCTACAAAACCTCTACGACCAATGCAACGATCGGATCACTAAACTTAGAGAAAAACTCCAAGAAACTAGAAGTAGATGGGACAAAGAGATCAAAGCTCAGGAGGATAGATTAAGGACTTTGCAAGCTAAACAGCACAAAGAACTAGAAGCCATCACTAAACAGGGCAATGAAAAAATAGAAGAACACAAAAAGGTTATGGAAGTTATGAATCAAAAGGGTTATGCAGAGTTTGTTGTGGATGAACGGGTAAAAGTTGATCAACCTAAACAAAGTACCAAAGAAAACACTACAGGCAACACACAAACACCTAAGCCACAAGAAACGAAGCAACACACAAGTGATCAAAATGCCCAAACACAACAACAAGGCAGATAAACAGACAAATGAACCTAGATGAGCAAAGTTTAGAGAACGCACGCCAGCTCTTTGAAAGCGGAGACATCCATAAGATTGAGGTCGGCACATCCAAGGGGTTACAAGAAATCCACAGAGCACTTTTTCAGGGGTTGTATGACTTTGCAGGACAGATTAGGGATAAGAATATCTCTAAGGGCTACTTCAAATTTTGCTCCGCTTTGTATCTGCCAGAAGCCCTGAAGAAAATTGAAACAATGCCACAAACAAACTTTGAGGAAATCATAGAAAAATATGTAGAAATGAATGTGGCACACCCTTTTATGGAAGGCAATGGGCGTGCGACACGCATTTGGCTGGATTGCATTCTTAAGAAAGAATTAGGGCTTGTTGTGGATTGGCAGTTTGTGGATAAGAACGACTATTTATCTGCAATGGAAAGAAGTCCTATTAACGATTTAGAACTCAAAACATTGCTCAAGGCGCATTTAACAGATAATGTCCATGATAGAGAAGTCATTTTTAAGGGCATCGCACAATCCTACTACTATGAGGGTTTAACAAAAAATCTTTGAGCAGAAACCACAGCAATACAGCACCACTCACGCCTCCAAAAAGAGTACCCTAGTGTGCCATGTCCAACATCTCATCTATTGACACACTCCCTATAATTAAAGTTAGGGGGTTTAAGGCACGGGTGGTAGTACCAAAAGAATAACAACATCGGCACTCCAACAAATACAACTGGAGAACGACTTGAAAATTTAAAAACAAGTGCCGAGCATATCCAAGTAGAATTGAATCCCCTTGAGCAAGAAAAGACCGACCTAAAGCGAGCCAACACCGCTTTAATTCAAGAGAACCGAGAACTTCAAAACAACGAAACAGGGCAATGCTTGATGCCGTACAAGAACAAGTTGCACATACAAAAAATAAATACAAAGACCACTTAAACCCAAAACAGGTTACAGAACCATACAAAGACGACACGGATGATGGCAAATATTCTAAAAGTCTGGGATAGTGCCCATCTACTCCATAGCGTGTCGGCTCAAATATTGGGACAAGAGTTTTAAAAGCAACGGACATGTGCAAGTAGCATACAAGGCTATTATTAATAATAATTAATGTATTTAAAGCTATTTTAAATATTATTTACATGTATTAATATAATTTTAAATGTGTTGAATTGTTGCGAAATACAAAACAAAAGCAGAGCACCACAAGCGATTCTTTTGTTTTAAGAAACGCTGCAACACACTATAAATGAGAGTAAAACCACCAAATAGTCCATGTAGCGAAAGTTTTACGATTTATCAAGTTGGCTACAAAAACCACACAACCACTCTCATTGGTCTATTATTAGTCTATTATAAATAATATTTTTATACAATCAGTAATAATAGTTACCTGATAATATTGATGATAGAGGAAGGATGATGGCGTTGAATTTGCGTTGGAAAATCACTTTGATGATTTGGGGTTCTTTGTGCGCATTGAGCCTCACGCTCACCTTTTTGAGCCACTACATGGAGAAACAGAGCTTTAAACAAACCATTGAAGCCTTTGACACCAATGCCCTCACCAAGCGCGAAAATGTGATCCAACACGATATTTTTTTGATCGTTTGGGGGATCAATGAGTATTTCACACAACACCCTAGAAACTTAGCGTTGCAAATGACCGCGCAGTATTTCTCAAAGATCAACCAATCTAAGGGGCGTGCTTATGTGCTCGCGCTCACAAAAGAGGGTGTTTTATTCACCGATAGCCTCCATCCAGATTTAGTGGGTAAAAATGTGTTGGGCACACGAGATGAATGCGGGAATCACTACTTTAAAGAATACATCCAGCGCGCCCTAGACAACCCCAAAGGGGGGATTTATCGTTGCCACCCTAAAAATTTGGATTCTAGGAATCCACTGGAGGGTTATGTGAGTTATGCCTATTTTGATCCAGTGAGTCGCTTAGTATTTGTGGCTACAAGCCATGTCAACGCCATTTACAAGACCATGGAGAGAGCGGAACAACACGCCTATTATTTAGCCGACACCAATTTCCGTACCTTGTTGTGGACTGGGTTTTTAAGCACTTTAGGCATCATCGCCATCACCTTTGTGCTCAACCATGTGTGGATCATGCGGCGTTTAGGTGCGCTTGTGGAGGTGGTGCAAAATTTTTCCACAAGTAAAAAAGATTTAACTGCGCGCATTTATGTCTGTGGACGCGCCCAAGATGAGATCAGTTTGAGTGCAAATTGCATCAACACCTTTTTAGAGCATGTTTGTGCGTTCAACAATGAGATCAAGGACTGCTCCAAACAGAGTCAAACCTCTGCCTTGCAATTAGAAAGTGCGATGGATCACACCACAAACATGGTACAACAGACCACCCAAACCATCACCCAAATTAAAGACGAGGGGGTCAATCTCTCACATAATTTAGCAGAGGTAACTTCAAGCGTAGAGAGCATGGTCTCTGAGTTGGTTCAAGCCTTGTCCCTATTAGAAGAGCGCAAGAAAAATGTGAATATCTTACACCAAGCCATCATTGACAATGTCGCTAATGAAAGAGAGTTGATTGGCCAAATAGGCACGCTCACCCAAAGCGCCAATGCCGCACAGAGCATTTTAGAAACCATCAACGACATCGCCAAACAAACCAATTTACTCGCGCTCAATGCGGCGATTGAAGCTGCGCGTGCAGGCGAGCGCGGCAGGGGTTTTGCGGTCGTGGCCAATGAAGTGAGCAACTTAGCCACACGCACCCAACAAGCCCTAACAGAAGTCAATGGCACGATCTCTTCTATCGTGCAAAATGTAAGCGCGGTGGGAGAGAAAATGCACGAGCAAACCACACGCATTGAGGAATCGAATGTGTTGAGCATTAAAGTGCAGGAGGGTTCGATCCGTGCTATCGAATACCTCGAGCAACTCATTGAGCGTATTAAGGGAATCAATCTTATCTTTATGCGCTTGGGACAGGATACCCAAGCCATCATCAACAAGGTGATCTCCGTGCAGGGTTGTGCGAGCGACACCTTGAAAAACGCGCATGACATGCAAGCGATCATGCGCACTTCCAAACAGCTTGTAGAGCAGATTGCTCGAAAAACCGATGACTATAAGACTGCGTGAGTGTGCGTTAGGTCCAAAGTTTTGAGCACCCACTCTGCTCGATAGTTTCGTCTGGCTATTTGCTAGCCATGCTAGTGTGGTGATGCTTTCTATGATGATGAGACATAGCTACTCCCTCATGGCCATCTGGAAGTTTTCCATCTAGACATGTCTTGCCAGCCTTCACTTGTGTACAATCATCTTAAAAACTCTAGCTTAGATTGCCATGAGGGTCTTGGACACAAAATACAGATGAACTAAAGCTGCCCAAATGAACGATGGCATGCTAAGAGCCATCAAAGACAAAATTAAAAACACATTCATTGATTGATGTTCCTGCACTAGGACAGGGCAACTTGCTGGCAATAGCAAGCTCTGATCTCTAGCAAAAACCAAAAATATGGGTTGTCCGCTGCAATAGGCATTACAAACTCACAATCATATGCTATGTGTCTAGCAATCTACTAAAAACCGGTATTAGAACCAAAACCACCGCAAATAGCGACATCGTTTAAACAACGCTATTTTAATGTCAATACCATCAAAGTGCAATCTTTTTAACAAAATTTTTTAGCCTCTATCAAATGCATCAAACCACCCCGATGCCCTGAGCCACTCTATCGCTCGCAGTTTTGATCTCCTCGACAAGCTCTTTTGTTTGGTAAGAGAGATCTAGGGTTTTCTCCGATTCTTCTGCACCCATACTGATGTTTGTAACGACTTGGGCGGTGATTTCTCTGATGGAGCCGATGATGGCTGCAATCTCTGTAACGGACTTGCCCGTGCGTTCGGCGAGTTTTCTCACTTCATCTGCCACCACAGCAAAGCCCCGTCCGTGCTCGCCCGCTCTGGCGGCTTCAATGGCGGCATTTAAGGCTAATAAGTTGATTTGATCGGCGATGTCTCTAATGGTCTGGGTGATGGAGCTGATCGAATCGGATTGTGCGCTCAAGTTGTCCACTAGCATCACATTGTTTTTCATGTTGCTGACCACGCTTTGGATATTGTTTGTGGTTTTTTCAATCATGGTGTTCCCCTCGCTGGTTAAGCGTTGGTTGTCTTTAATTAAATTCAAAGTCATGAAAATTTTTTCTTCTTTGTCTGTAACATCTAGCGCAAATTTAATGAATTTATAAATCTTGCCTTCGTTGTCAAAAACGGGGTTATAACTTGCCTCCAAATACACCGCCTTGGTCGCTTTTGTGATGCGCTTAAAAGTCCCTTGTGTGAATTGCCCCGATTTTAAATGTTGCCAAAACTCGGTGTATTGAGGGCTTTTGACAAACTCGGGATCGCAAAACATAGAATGGTGTTTGCCCTTGATTTCTTCTAAGCTGTAACCCATCACCTTTAAAAAGTTTTCATTGGCGTTTAAAACTTTACCTTCTGTGTCGAGCTCGATGATCACCATAGAACGATCAATGGCTGTGTAAATGGCTTCTAGTTCGCGATTGCGCTTTTCAAGTCTTGTGATGAACTCATCTTGATTAAGAACACTGTCCTCTTTTTTGCTTTTAAAAAACGGAAATGACATAAAAACTCCTTGCTGTAGGGAGTGAATCACCCACCCGCTAAAGACGGGTGGGCTTCTTGCTTCAACGATCCATAACTAGCAGTATCCAGTATGTAGCCATACTTGGTTACAGCCCCGTTAGCGGAATCTCCACAAGCGTAACTTCGGGTAATCCCTACCCTAGTTTTATCTACCTTGATAGCGTGTCGCTCATCTAGCATTCCCAAAGCATAGTTTCTGATATTGATGCTAGCGTTTAGGTCTCTGTGGTGGTATGTTTGACAACAAGGGCAGATAAAATTTCTAATAGGCAGTGGCTTTTTACCTGTGTTGCTCCCACAGGTCGAGCAGATTTGAGAGCTAGGGAAGTATTGGTCAATTTTGATAAGGGTTTTACCCTTCCAACCAGCCTTATATTCTAATAGACTAATGAGCCTAGACCAGCTGGCATTGGCAATGCTCTTAGCTAGTTTGTGGTTTTTGACCAAATTCCTAACTTTCAAGGTTTCTACTGCTATCAAATCGTATTGATTGGTTATCTCATTACTGATTTTATGTAGGTAGTCCTCTCTGCTATTCCTGATAGAAGCGTGGATTTGTGCCACTTTCTTGGCTTGTTTTTTTCTATTACTAGAACCTTTTAGTTTCTTAGACAATCTCCTTTGCGCTTTAGTGAGTTTGGTTTGTAGATTCTGGAAAAACTTTTTATAGGGATAGAGCACGCCACTACTGGCTATCACTAAAGACTCTAAACCCATATCTAAACCCACAGCTTTTTTGATAGTTGTGGGTTTAGGTTCAGGCTCATTATCCTCATAGCTTATAGAGAGATAGTATTTATCTGCTACGCAAGAGATAAACCCCTGTTTGACGATAGAGTTTGTAGGCAAATGCCTATGAAACTTGGCTTTAATAGCTTCTTTGAATTTGGGTAGCTTGACTTGGTTGTTGCCTAAATCCATCTCTAAGTGTTGCGGGACACAGAAAGACTGCTTCGCATGCTTTTTAGATTTGAATCTAGGATAATCTGCCAGCTTAGAGAAAAACCTATCAAAGGCTGTTGTCAGCTGTCTTAGTGCCATTTGCAAGCTTTGAGAGTTGCATTCACTTAGGTAAGCGTAAGCCTCTTGTTTTTTGAGAGTAGTGAGCGCCTTTTGCATGCTAAAGTAATTTTCTCTAATGCCTTGTGCGTATTGCTTTTGGCGGTATGCTAAAAAGTAGTTATAGACCACCCTAGCACAGCCAAAGTGCTTGTGTATCAAGGTTTTTTGCTCTATGGTGGGATAAATTCTAAACTTTATTGCTTTAAGCAATTTCTTACGCCTTAACTTTACATCATTATAACATAATTTTATAAAATATTTTTGAGGTAGAGCTATGAAAGAAAACCATTACAAACTCAAAGGCTATTTGTCCACAAACAGGAGCAAACATAATCTAAAAGCCCATTTGATTTTAGTGTGTAAATACAGAAAAAAGTTGCTCGTAGGAGATGTGGCTATTTTTATAAAGTCTGTGCTTGAAGAGATAGAGGAAAGTTCAGATTTTATCATCATAGCAATGGAGACAGATAAAGATCATCTACACCTGATGATTCAATATATCCCTAGGGTGTCTATCAGTTCCATTATCTTGCGGATCAAGCAGATGACTACTTATAGAGTTTGGAGAGAACCAAGATTTATCCCGTTCTTACGCAAGCATTTTTGGAAAGAACAAAAATTTTGGACAGATGGATTTTTTGCCTGTTCCATAGGAGAAGCTAACCCAGAAACCATCAAAAGATACATAGAAAATCAAGGGTAGGGGGCATTCATCCCACCCGCTAAAGACGAGTGGGATTTCTGCCGGAGAGTCTTAAATCTCCAAAATCATAACTGATCGAAGTCATCACATAGCTACGATCTTGCGTGGTGGGGGCAAATTTAGGGTTAGGCGCACCAAAGTAATCCACTTTATAGCCTCGATGCATCCTCACTTCATAGCCATTGAAGCGTAGCATTAGGTGGATGTGCTTGCCTAAGTTGTATTCACAAGTGAGTCCCAAACTTTGGGCATTGGCTCTCGGAGAAAAGGTGAGTTTACCCAGCAAATACCAAGAGAAATCATGAAACTTACCCCCCCACTCTAGCGTGCAAAGTGAAGGCATTGGCATCGTAAAGGTTGGTGTTTTTACAGAAGAAAAGCAAAATCCTATCCACTCCATTTCCCTTTGAGCCACCGAATAAACAAGTAAATAATGAAGGTCTGTCTTGGATAATACTACACAATCCTGCATAATAAACTAAAAGTAAACACTCGAAAGTCAATATTTTCTTGGATTTGTCCTCCAAATCTTTGAAATGTTCATCTTCACCAGATCGTATCAGGACTGGGATTGGAGACAACGACAAACTTAACTACGCCCTTATTTCTGCTCACAACGATGTGGTCTCTGCCCATCAGCCTTTGAAGCATTATCCTGACCGGATTAAGGAAACTTTGCTCAAAATACAATGCCTTTGCCCAATTTGCTGGGGATGTGCCCGCTATGCAGGATGGGATCACAGGGCTATGGGGGACGGAGCGCAATTTTTCTCCTGTGATGTGATCGCTATGAGTACGAACATTGCACTCTCACACAACATCTTTGATGTTGTATTTTACCACTCGCGCCCTAAAACCCCTAGCTTTAGCTGAGTGGATTATCAAGGGATAAGCCCTTGAGGCTTTAGACATCAACCTTGGCCCAAGAAACACAAGACTCTTAGCGAATGCTTCTGTTTGAAGCCGCAATTTCCGGCTCAAGTTAAATCCCCTAACTTGATTCTTTAGAAGTGCTTTATCCAGTGAGCTAGAAACAAAAGCGCAAATGGAGTCTAGGGGTTGCTGGCCTAAAAGAGGATTGCCTAAAAAACTTTCACGCAAATAAAAGTAGTCCAAGAGCAAATGGGGAGCTGGGACAAGCATATTTAGCATTATTTTACATTATGTTTAATACAATTTTAAATATTAATTATTGTATTAAATACAATTTTAAATATTGTCTATCTTTTCAAATAATTATAAACTAAACCCCAAGAGCGCAAATTTTAGTCGTGGTCAACAAAGGTTGATATAACCCTTAACCCTGCGAAAAGGGCACTGTGTTTTGCAACGGGCAGAGATTTATCCCGAAGCTTTTGCATAACAAGAGCTTTAAGACAACAAGAGATGGCCATTGTCAGCCCCATAGCCTTGCAATGATGCAAGGACCAACCAACTTCGGCGTTTGGAAGCACTAAAACAGCGAAGCGAATGCCCCCCTTGCCAACGCCTTGACAATTCTTCACAAACCATCTCTTATCAGGTCAACCAACTCGACCACTTGTCTTGGAAAAAGGTGTTTTGAAGATCCAGAAAACGGTTTATGGTTGCTTGTGCACTCTTTTTTATTGGCTTCACAAACCAAGAGAAAAAGCTCGCAAGCATCTTCATCTCCCATTTCACAGGCCCCTCCAAAATACTGCATTGCCATTATTTTGTCTTGATCTATCCCCCCTACACTGGCTGCTTTTTTGTAGTAATGCAAGGCTTTTTTGAGATCGTGCGGAACACCGCGCCCATCCTCATACAAGATTCCTAGATTGTTATAGGCCTCAGCACTTCCCATGCTGGCTGCTTCTTCAAGGTATCTTAAAGTTTTGACATAGTCTTTGTTTTCGAAGGCCTTTTGGGCTACTGAGATGTAGTATTGACCTGCACCCTCACCAGCGGACGCGCCCACCAAGAAACATGCGCCCACCGCCACCGCCTTGAGCATAATTCCGACTATGTTTTTCATCTTGCTTCCTTTAATCTACTCTCGTTGACCTACTCCTATCTACTAGTTCACCCACTCCCCTGGCCAATAGAGAACCAAAAAAACTTTAAAAAATGCTTAATTTAGTCTGTTTTTGTTGATTAAATAACAAAAAAGTTTCATTTAGATACATTTTGTTCCCTTGCAACTGGAAAGAAGTTGCGCAATCCTTGCGTTAAACCAGACCATTAGGCAAATCTGATTTGTTAACTTGCCGCAAAAGCTCGCTACAAAGTGCCACTAAAATCCACATCACCCGAGCTGAATGGATACAGAAGTGGCAAAAAGAGATGGGAATCGATTTTAGGCTTGAATCGTGTTGACACACTCCCCATAATCAAAGTTAGGGGATTTAACTTGAGCCAGAAATTGCGGCTTCAAACAGAAGCATTCGCTACGAGTCTTGTGTTTCTTGGGCCAAGGTTGATGTCTAAAGCCTCAAGGGCTTATCCCTTGATGAATCCACTCAGCTAAAGCTAGGGGTTTTAGGGTGCGAGGGGCAACCAAACACACAAACACCTAATCCCATCTAGGACCCGCAGGCTGGGCAAAAACCCCCAAGAGCACACCGGCACCCCTCTCCCGGGTTGCTCTTGCAGGAGATTATTTTTGGTTTTTCATGCCGTCCAAATTAAAAGCACTCAAGGTATATACTGATTGGACTCGACACTTCCGATACTCTGATCCTGATAGGGTTCTGTGCCTTCAACATCTTGACAACCAAATTGGCGATTCAAATCACAAGCTTTTTGAAAAAAATACCGTGCCATCTTTTTGTCCTGTCCAAACCCAGTGCCATAGACTCCATTTTTATACATCATCGCTAAGTTGTAATAACCCCTCGCATCCCCCAACTTTGCTGCTTCTTGAAAGTTTTGCAGAGCCTTCAAGTGGTTATTGTTCTTGCGCGCTTCTAAACCAGTCTTAAGATACCGATCTGCTTTTTCATTTGCATGAATCCAGCTCAGGCACAACAAAACTGACAGCACCACTTGACCTGCTTTTTTTAACAACCCTTCCATTGGCTCTCCTTGAAAAAAGAAATACCAACCATAGTTTAGCCAAAAAAGAACAAGGAAGGTAAATTAATAGACAACACAACCCTAAAAAAACCGTGCATTAAGTCTGTTGGGTAAAAAGGCTTACTGCAACCCACATCCAATTCTCTAGCTGTAGCAATCACCTCTTGATAAAACCCTTTGCGTTGTTCGGGATTCATTGTCGTAACCCGTTTGTGAAACTCAACCGCATCATCGGGGTAAGTGCCAAGCTTCACGCCCTTTTAGCAAAAAATCTCTCTTGGCAAACGCAACGCGTTTGTTTTAAAAGATGGGATGGATGCCACCCATGCGTGGGGTGCTCGCACACATCTGTGTCTCGTGCAGGGAGTGCGTGCAAAGGACACCTTTTAAGAGACGATGGGCGCGGCTTACAGAATGCAGGGTAATCTTAAACTCTGTCAAATCCCGCCTTCTAAGCACGCCCAAAGTCTTGACACCTTGGAGCCCCACATTCCATGCGCATAAGCCCCACTCGAACACAATAAAATAAACAGCTTTCTTCTCCTTTTAAAGAGAAATGTTGTTTGATGATGCTCCAGGAAGGCACTAAGAAAGTCATTGAAAATTCCAAAATCCCCTAAGTGTCAAAACTCATCTGGACACTGAGTTTAGAAACTGATCACATAATCAATGAATGCGGCTACATCGCGTCTAAAAACAATGGTGTCTTTGCTGTCGACTTTAAGAAATCGTCCCACCGAATAAGTCCCCTTGCTGGTATAGTAGGGATCGTCGATCACAGGAATACGCACCCCCATTTCAATGCCCTGATGTTTGTTAACATTAAATCTAAAACCCACATTAACAATCACTTGTACGAAGTTGGGCGTGTAGGAAGATTTGAGGCCGGGATAGTATTTGTCATTGATGCTTGCCTGCTTATCAAAAAATTGATTCAGTGTTACGCATCCACTAGGTTCCCCATGTTGATAGACACCAGCCCAGTGGCAATATTTATCCTTGCCCATTGACCAAGAGCTCCCTCCAACCATCACTCCCGCAAAGACCCCAAACGAACTCTCATTATTATCGTAGAAGTTATAGAGCATATCTATCCCCCCTCCATAAAAGAAATTACGGGCACTTAAATCAGCCACAACAAATCGGGGATCGGATTTATAGCTACTAGTGGAATTGACATGCCCTCCTTGCCCACTAAAAAACCCATAAAAGCGCAATCCAAAATGTTTTTCTTGTCCAAAAAACATTTTAAACCCCGCTTGGACATTCCCCCCATAGAGATTGCCTCGATAGGGATTGGTGGTCTCGGTTGTTATACTAGGCATCCCCGGGATTGTGTATTGTGTTGAGGTGAATTGCGCAAAGCTACCCGAAACATACGAATACTGAAATCCGCCCCCTATAAACACGCCATTTTTTTCTGCACATAGTGGGACATAGAAAGCGCCAATCCCTAAAACAAGAGCACTAAATGAGAACAGAACATTGGGTTTTTGTCTAGATGCCATAATAAAATCCTTCAATCCACCTTGCAAAATCTCTTGTAGGTCCAAAGGCAAAAATTATGTGCAAATTCGAAACATGGAGGATAATACCAAAAAAAGACCATATCTCTTTTAAAGCTCCACTTTTTAGCCTTGTTTGTCTATGCTCTATCTGTAAAAATCAATTCAACTTTGATGCCAATGTTTTAAACTATAGAGGTACACAGATGAGCCACTTGACTGGCAATATCTACTCGCCATGCATCGGGCAGAATAGCGGCCTTGAAGTCTATGGCAAATCTGCAAACTTCACATGCCCCGTGCTGATCGCCAAACCTTGATCCAACACACTTTTTCTTGGCATGCCTCTTAGCGACCAAACACACAAGAAACACATATCCCACCATTACGCCTTTAAAGACAACAACGATGCAGAATAAGTTACCCTGCTGCACCAAATAAGTGTCTTGGACACAAAATACAGATGGACTAAAGTTGCCCAAATGAGCGATGGCATGCTAAAAGCCATCAAAACAAACTTAAAAGAGAGATCATCGATTCATATTCCCTGCAACTAGGACAGGGCAACTTGCTGGCAATAGCAAGCTCTGATCTCTAGCAAAAACCAAAATATGAGTTGTCCGCTGCAATAGGCATTACAAACCCACAATCCGCTACAACAGACATTGGTATACCGCATATCACACAATCCATTAAAAGAATGGGGATAAATGGGTAGAGACTATCGTATAAAGTAGGACTTTACATTAAATAATTCAAGCAATATTAAATATAATTTTAAATAATACTTAATATATTTAATGATGTTTGAAATATTGATTATTTGTATTTATTATATTTTTAAATATATCCTAATTTTCTATTTTTACCACAATTCTTAGCTATACCATTGTGGGCTGTTATGAAGACATCCAGGTATCCATACAAATGAAATGGCACACTGGTTGGGAATACAAATGTATGAGTTCATTTTTAAAATGGGGGGCTTTGGATCTATGGGGGATTTTTGGTTGTGTGCATGTCCCATCAGGTGTGTTTGCTGCGCCCACAGAGCACAGATGGTGGATTTGTCCATGTTTGCCCTGTTCCAAAATAAGAAGTCTTGACATACTCTCGCACAACTAAAGTTAGGGGACTCTAACTTTAACACAAATTGCAGTTTCAAACAGGACAGCTCCGTTTGGAGTCTTGTTATCCCTATTACAAAAGTTGATGCCCCAACCCCAAGGGCATTGCCCCTTGATTGCGCCGTTGGCATTAGCACAAGCCTGCCAATGCTAGCCTTGATCCGCCCAGCTAAAGCTAGGGACTTTGGGGCGCGAGTGGTAAAAAAACAACACACACTTTGTGGGGATGTTGCATGCGGGCCTGATGCTTGTAGCAGAAAACGGGCGAATAGAGCCTATTTTGCGCGAGTTTATGTGCGCTTTGGCGGCCCCGAGTGTAGCGCGCTCTTGCCATTGCCAAAAACCCCGATTTTGGATTTAATCCAAGCCACAATTCAGGCCAATTTAGACCAAATACAATAAAAGTTGCACCCACAACACGCTTTAGGCATGGTCTTGGCATGCAAGGACTACCTTAGACAAATTTCGCACGGGCAAAGCATTTACATGGAACCCATTGATGAAGAACGCTTAGTTAGACTCGGCTTTCTTGCGCTTTTTATATACCTTTGTGGCAACGCACCTGGTGTATGGGTTTTTGTCCATGGACACTCAAATGTTAAAAACTTGGCATTTTAGTGCCCTCCATGTATAATTTGGATTCTATAGTATTAAAGGAATTAGAAAATTCACACTATCACGGAATACCATAAAAACAACCATACTTGGGACTAATCACATTGCTGGGTTGGTTACCTAAAACACCCTATGGTGTGCGAGCGTGCGAACTTTCTATGCTCCTGCCCACCTCTAAAATCTCTTAGTGGGCAAATATATTGCCCACTAAACACTGCGGTGTCCGGGCAAATGCCCCTTTACTGAGAGACACAATGAAATCAACGGGTCTAATGTGCATGTCTTGATGCAACAACTGAAAAAGATGTGCTGGGCATTGATGCCTAGATCGCCTCCAATGATAGTGTCTGTGTTCTAATCCACCGCCGCCCCTCTGGCGTGGTTTGCTTGCCGTTGCTCTCCATACCGCAAGTTTATCAAAATAACTTGATCGCTCTCTCCCATAGGGGCATCTCACATCTAAAAATAATGGATAATAAGTGTTAATGTAGATTTGTTAGAGTATAAATGTTCTTGTGCTAAGTATCCCATTAGCGATAGAGGAGAAACATGAAAAGGCCCATAATGGGAATGGGTGTACTTCAGCGAGACCTGTTGTCTCTCTGTTTAGTGTTAACCCCTCTTTATGGTTACGATGTGCGTAATGGGGCGTATCTATCGGGCACGGTCGGTGCACAAAATATGGACACCACAACCAATACCCCTAGTGGCTCATCTACAATGCCCCTCAATAGTACAAATTTGCAAAGTAGTTTAAGCACCCATTTGCAAGAACTCATAGATAAGCTTCAAAGTCTAAATACCGATGCAGCACAGGTGGGTACAACGCTTAACATCACCAAAATCGATCCCATTGAAGCGCAGGCAACTCAAGCGCAAATCCAAACCTTAGAAGCCCAAGTTGCAACACAAATCGCCCAGTTGGAGGGCTTAATAGATACTAATCAACAGGCCTCTGCTAATGCCACAGATCAAAGCATTTTGCAAGCCTACAGTGCTATCTTGCAAGATCTTAAAAATGTAGACGCTTCGTTGGAGCAAGAGATCAATCAGTATAACCACAAGCTCATGGCAGATAAAAATGCTTTTGCCAATCAAACGAATCGCGTTATTGAAGAAAACAAGCAAGCACAGGCCACCTATGCACAAGATAAAAATACCTATGCCAACCAAACGGCCGTCTATAACGCCACCACTCAAGATTTATCAAATAATCTAAGCGCATGCATCGATTCGCCTCGGTGTGAAGGCTTGCCCAATTCTTACACAAGCGGACAAGTACAAGTTGCTCTTACACAAATGATGCGCAATGCTTATAACATTGTGTACAGCAACATGCCCTGGTTTTTTAGTGGTCCTTATAAAACCCAGACAAGCAAGGTAATCACCCAAAATGAGTGGGAACAAGCCGTTCAGGATGGAAAAAAAAGAGCTAGCTTTTGTCGCGATGTAAGTTGCATGAATAATTTTTATCATAAATTTGAAAAAGTCTTAGGACCTCTCAGTGGTTCAGGAGTATCTGCAGAACAAATCACGCGTGTCTATGCATGGTTTTACCAAACGGGCGCAGAAATTTTTCGTCTTGGGGGTCCTATTACACCCATTCGCTCTCTCATTATGGTCTATAACTACTATGTTGCCCTGGCCTCCATGGTGCCTAATTATGCTTTTTTTCCTCCTAGCACTACAAGTGTATTTGGACCACCCCCTACCCTCCACCAACAAGCCCTGCCCACTCCACCTACTTTGGGGTTAACCTACAAAGACTTAGCCTCTGCAATCCAAGCCGCCCAAAATAAACTTGACCAGCAAGGCCATGTAACTTCTATGCAAGGCACAATTAATTTGTCCCCCTTGAGTCGTACGATCAATAGTCTTTCTCGCCCCTTTGCCAATATTAATTGGAATGCAAATTTAGGCGTTGGATTTCAATACTTTTTCGCTAACCGCATTGGTATGGATGTCCACGCTAATTTGGGATATAGCTATCTCAATAGTCCTTTACTTAGAGAATTATCGGATTTCAAATCCTTACAGGGGTTTCTATGGGAAGCAGGAGTAGATGTGATCTTGGACCTTTTCATTTCCCGTGGACCTAAAAAGTGGTTTTCGGGTTTGTATGCGGGCGCAATGGGTACGGGGAATTACTTTTTTTTAGACGCTTTGGCTTCGCATGGCGTAACTTCCAACTACAATGTATTGTTCAATGCAGGTTTACGCCTTCAGATTGAACATAATATCTTTAAAGTAGGGATTATGGACCCTTTAATCGCCCGCTATATTGATATCAAAATGGGCAACAGCATCATCATTTTAGATGAAAATTATAAAGACATCGATGTCTATATTTCTTTTGCACATCTTTTCTAGTGGCTTGCAGACAACGATAAAACGCATGGGGATTGGGGGCTTAAAGAGGGTACTGACTTTCTATCTAAACACTAAAAAAGACTAAAAATAAAGGAACTCTCAAAGAGAGCCGCTATGGCCATCCATTTAATTTCACGGCTATTCTTGCATAGACACATAAAAAATATCTTAATGTCGATGCAAACTTTTGCTCTCATACGCCATGCTGATCTCTACTACCCATAGCCCCTACAACCGCTTTGAATCCCTCAACCATGTTCAAATACTCCCAACCCTAACCTTTCACTTACGAGTCTTTAGTTGCTCTAGTAAGCACAGATGACACCATCCATCCAAACAAAATTCAAGGCAATGTAAACACTATTAAATAAATTTTCTAATAATATTCAATATATTTAATACTATTTTAAATATTATTCACTTATATTAAACATCATATATAATATTGTTTATCTATATTTAACATCATTATAAATATTACTCATTTGATTAATTAAAATTTTTAATATTTTTTAATCGATTAAATATTATACTAAATTGTCGTTTGGGATTGTAGCTGGTTTTGCACGCTAATCCACCCATAAAACCAAAAACAAAGGTTCTC
>NZ_AP024816.1 GCF_019703305.1 Helicobacter sp. NHP19-003
ATGGTGTCATTGGTGCAACAGAGAAGTTTGGAGCAACGATTCAAAGACTTACAGATTCTCATTGATAGAGCCACTGACAGTGATCTCAAGAGTGCCTTAGAAAAAGAAAAAGCCGATTGCCTTAACAAGCTAATAGAGTTAGCTACACAGACACCACCCCCCCAACTTCCAAGCTCCACACAAGATCAAGCAACTACCACAAACACCCTAGAACAGCAACCAGCAACCCCACCCATCACCACAGAAACCCCCACACAAGACCAAGACCAACCCACAGACCAACAACCCATAAAAGCCGAAGTCATCACGCAAAACGCCCCCACAATCCCCAATGCCATCGCTGAGAAGTATGTAACCTTCCACAACGATGTCAATTCTGTATCCCTAGGCAAGCTAGGCACATTAGAAGCGAATTTGCTCTTTGCCATATTCCAAAAACTTAAAGACAAACAAGATGAGCTCTTAGTGTTTGGCATTGATGAGATTAGAACAATGACCCATGCGGTTAAAATCAGCCACAGCGATCTCAGTGGTGTTGTAAAAAGACTTTGGAGAAACATTAAGGCTGCTAGCTTTTGGGCACTCTACCCCCTTGCTGATGAAAATATCATGCTCTTTAGAAGATTTCGGATCAACTACCACGACACCAAAAAGACCCAAGTTAAGAGTATGGAAATCCAAGTGAATACGCCTTACTTTGGCTACTTGCTTAACTATCTAAACGGCAACTTTACTTCTTTTGAGCTTTTAGAGTTTCAAAACATTAGCGGTAAATACGCTAAGACTCTTTATAGACTACTTAAGCAGTGGAAAAGCACAGGCGTGCCCCCTAAAATGGAGTGGGGGGAGTTTAGAGAGTTGATGGGGATACCGCCAAAAACTCTTTTTGAAAACATAGAACGCCTTCTTCTCAAACCCGCCGTCCAAGAACTCCACAAGCTCCCCCATTTTGAGAACCTATGCTATGAAAAGATAAAAACAAAGGGTATGGGTAATCGCATCACACATATCCAATTCTACTTTGAGCCCATCACTAAGACTAGCAAGGACAGAGAGCGAGCCAAAAGAGATATAAGAACCATCGCATGGGAGATTAGAAGCAAAAAAGCCGTTAAACAGATCAAACAATCCATGGAGCAACTCAAGCAATCCAAGCAAGATAAAGACATGCTAGAGATCTTAGACATGGCTTTTTACAAATCACAAGACCCTAGCGTTGTTCTTGTGGTGGATGCTTTTCAACCCACTCAAGATGGTTATGAAATCGTGGTCAAATACTTCAAAGAGGGCAAAGAGTTTCAAGCCAAAAGTGCTGTGTTAGCTGATAAAGAAACTTTTTTAACAGCTATGGCAAAAGGCGGTTATCAAATTGTGGAATCGCAAGCACAGAAACCACAACAACAAACTAAACAACCATCACAACAAACACCACAACCCAAAGAAGTCAAAATAGAGTTGCAAACAGACAAAAACGGCTTTAAAACTTTTCAGGGTTTAGTAAGACCCGATCAACCAAACCAACCACAAGCTCTAAACCCCAACAATGACCTAACAGAATACATAGGCAGAAACATCTATATGAGCAACAATGGTGTGCCTGCTGTTCTTAAGATTAAAGACATTACATACACTGAGAATAACAAGCTTAGAGTGGATATTCAAGACATAGATAAACCCCACAAGATTCTAAACCCTTTCATCTTGGATAATGTCAAGCACTTTAAGAGTTGGTTTAAGAAGTATATGGAGTGAGAGGTTTTGCCCCATTACCATTTACATTTTAAGCCCCCACGGCGTTTGAGTGGCAAATTATGCAAAGGAGCTTGCGACTGAACCCCCGTAAGGGGCGTTGCATAATTTGCAAACTATGCGACCCCCATACGGGGGTTTCGCTCACAAGCTCGCCGCCTAGTTTGCCCTTGCAGGGGGCTTAGAGAAAATGCCTTAGCATTTTATTTGTGCTAGACTTACTGATATGACCAAAACATTAGGAGGCATAGGGTTAAATGGGTAGCATTGCGTCAATTAACTTCAAGCCCACAAACAATATTCAGTTAAAGCACAATGACCGCACAACACCGCCCACATATTTACTAGCCAAAGAGCTAGGCTATGGCTGTGAGTGCAATAGGAATTGTGATGATGCCTTAGCATTAAGAGATGCGCTAGTCGCTAAAGCCAAAGAGCGATATAAGCAAGCCTTTAATCAGCCCTTTAAATCCACACGCAACCTTTGGAGTGCTGTCGTCAATATCAAGCCCACGACTACCATGCAAGACCTAGAAAGGCTTGCTAGGCACTTCAAAAACAAATATGGCTTTCAATGCTACCAAATCGCTATCCATAGAGATGAGGGGCATATAGACGATGAGGGCAATGTTTGCATTAATCATCACGCCCACATGGAGTTTGTTATGCTTGACGAGCTCACGGGCAAGAATATCTTTCGCCTTATAAGACCTAGACACCTTAGACAGATCCAAAGCGAAGTGGCTACAATTTTAGGTATGCAGCGCGGCGTGGATAAACGCAAAAGCGGAGTGAAACGCATTGAGCCTAGAGCCTATGCAAAGCTTATGGAAAAGAGCAAAGGCGAGCGCAAAGAGCTTAAGGCTAAATATCAAAGACTTGTTAAAAAGGATTTAAATGAGCTCAAAGTGATCAATAAGACTTATGCTAGCCTTTTCAAACAGCTAGAAATAAGACATGTTGAAAACTTCAATAAGGAAAGCCTAAACGGACTTAGCGACACTGAAAAGATAAATATAACGACAACAGCATACCTTGAAGCTGTTGAGAATAAGATCAACACTCTAAAGCAGCAGAAACTAGAAGCAGAAAAGTCTTTAGCAGAGCTCATAGACAATGCGCCAAAAGGAAAGAAAGCCCATACCCTTATTGAGGGCGCACGCAAGATTTGGGCTAACCTCAATAAAGGTTTAAAAGAAATCAATCTCAGTGAATTTGAAGCAGAGGATTATAAGGCCTTGCGTGAGCTAAAGAAAAAGGGGCTTACCATTGACGGATTAAAAGCTCGCATCACAGAGCTTGAGGATTTAGCAGAATCACGCTTTCAAGAAAAGCTAAAACTTGAAGTGGCACAAGTCGAATTGAATGCTGATTTTAAAAAGTTACAATCCAAACACAATAGCGCCCTTGCAGACATAACTCTTTTGAAGTTTGGTAAAGAAGGGTTACAAGATCAAATTAACGATCTTGTAAAAGAAAAGCAAAGCCAAAGCAAGGATTATAAGCTAACTATCCAAGGTTTGCAGACAACAAATAAAGAGCTGTCCAAACAAATAGAAAGCGTTGCAGCCCTTAAAGCCAAAGCGCAAGAGTTAGATACCAAAAGCAATAGCCTTGCCAAAGACCTTGCTACTAAAAGCGATGTGATTCGCAAAGCCCTTGAAAATGTCCAAAGCTTGCATGCAACAAACAAAGAGCAAGCAGAGAGCCTTGCAAGTTTGCAAAAAGACTATAAAGAAGTCTTAAAAGCTAATCAATCCCTTTCAACACGCCACACTGACGACCTTACCAAGATAAAAGAGTTAGAAGAATCAAACACAAATCTCCAAAAGCAAATTAACGCCCTAAATAAAGCCCCACAAGCGCAAGAAGTGCCAAAGCAAAAGGATATAGCCCCCAAACCTTCACAAGCAGACTATGACGCTTTAAAAAGGCAATATGACGATGCACAAGAAAATCTAAGACAAGCCCAAGAGAAAATCGATGACCTTGAATATGAAAACACTAAGCTAGGCGATGCTCTTATTGAGCTTGAAACTAAACACGGCATCACAAGCAACTATCATAAATAAGCCCTTGCTTTTTTAAGCAACGCTATAAGTGCTATAAATCTTTGCGAAATACAAACCTTTTAGCGCAATTTATTCTATTGCTTAATCGGGCGTTAAATACATTTTTGAAACCTTGCTTAGGGTGATCGCGGTGTCTTTAAAAAGTGTGGATTTGATTGAAAAGATCAGTGCATGCGATTATAGGTAAGAAAAAATAAGCAAATGGGTGTTAGTAGTGGTGCCCCCAAAACTTCCATAGAGTGATATAATTACCGAAATATCTTGGAGATGAATATATGCCAAATTTAAAACATACACAAGTCGAAATGAAACAGCCATTACATGAAAAACAAATAGAAATAAGTGAAGAAAAGCGCGCGAAAATTGTGCAAGAAGCCCGTATTGCATGTCGAAAAAGACTCGAGGATCCGGACATTTTAGCGGTCTATAAAAGATTGGCAGACAAATAGTTTGATTTATATCAATATTGGTGAAGCCATTGATATACATAATGAGATATTGGAGCTGACGGGGGGACTAAAAGGAATAAACCCTACTAGCATAGGTTACCTTGAGAGTGTGCTCGAACACATTAAGAATGATGATTACTATCCAACATTTGAGAGCAAAATAGCGCACCTTTTCTTTTCATGTGTCAAATTTCATCCATTTCCAGACGGCAATAAAAGAACAGCTGTTTATCTCTGTATGCATTTCTTTTTCATTAATGAGAAAGAAATAATAGATAAACTTGAAGAAAAATTGGAAAAACTTGTATTGGATGTTGCCGAAGACAAAATCTCAAAAGATGAATTAAGAACTATCTTTAAAAATTTTTCGGTCAGGGCAAACCAAAAATATGAGAACAAAAATACACATAACATAACTGTTCATAAGCGACTGTGAAACAAAAGAGCGACTTGAATAAGTTCATTTTCAATACCCAATTCTACCAAATTACTAAATTCTTAACAAGATGGCACACAAACTAAGCGACTTATCTTTGCTCCAAAGGGAGCAACTTTTTAGAACCTTGCGTATTACACTCACGCACCACAGCAGCGCCATAGAGGGTTTAAGTTTGCAATTAGGCGAAACTGAGCGACTTTTAGAAAAGGGTTTAACCGCACCTAATAAGCCCCTACACGAACAGCTCATTATTTTGGGCTTTGCTAATGCTTATGACTTAGTTGTGCGTGAGGCTAGTAACAAGGACACGCTTTTAACCACAAGTTTTATTAAAGATTTACACTATTTGTTGTTTAAGACCGCTTTAGACATAACCCCGCAATTTGTTTCTAAGCCCATCGGCACTTACCGCACCGCTGAAGTCGTTGTGGCTGGTGCAAATTTTGCCCCAACTCCCCCCATTTTTATCGCTCAAAAGTTAGAAAACTTATTGTTTCAATACCCGAGCAATGCCCTTAACCTAACCCAAATTACTATATTTCACGCCGAATACGAGCGTATTCACCCTTTCATTGATGGCAATGGGCGTACAGGTCGGCTTATTATGGCATTTCAAGCTATCCAAAACGACTTAATCCCGCCCTTGATTGTAGATAGTCAGCGGGCGGAGTATTTGAGCTTTTTAGAAAGTTGTAAAGCAGAGGGTGATTGTGGCGGATTTGCTCGTTTTTTAGAAAGTTGCCAAGAGCAGAGCTTAGAACATGTAGAGCAATAAATGCCGAAATTAACAAGGAAATAAGCGATTTTATACTACCAAATAGGTAAGGCAGACCCGCAAAAGGCAAGCGAGCTAAAGGAAGAGGCGCAAATGTATTTGAGGGACTTGTATAACCTTAACGATAATTTGCCAAAGATTTTAGAGCAAGTGAAACAAGAGCAAGCCCAAAAAGGGAGTGGGGGCAAACACATTTAGCATTGTATTTAATGCTATTTGTAATATTTTTTATTTGCATTTAATGTAATTTGAAATGCTTTTTTTTATTGTTTTAAATGCGTGGGAGTTAAGGGCAAAGAACACGAAACTTTGTTATAGCTAAAAAATGTCAAAAAGGTAAAAGAATGAATTTAGATGAACAAAGCCTAGAAAACGCTAAACAGATCTTTGAAAACGGGGCAATTAACGACATAGAAGTCGGCACGATTAAAGGATTGCAAGAAATACATAAGGCGCTTTTTCAAGGACTTTATAACTTTGCAGGACAAATCAGGGACAAGAATATCTCTAAAGGTTACTTTAGGTTTTGTTCGGCTTTGTATATCCACGAAATCCTTAAGAAAATTGAAACAATGCCCCAAACAAACTTTGAAGAAATCATAGAAAAATATGTGGAAATGAATGTAGCACACCCTTTATGGAGGGCAATGGGCGCGCCGCACGCATTTGGTTAGATTGCATTCTTAAAAAAGAATTAGGACTTGTTGTGGATTGGCAGTTTGTGGATAAGAACGACTATTTATCTGCAATGGAGAGAAGCCCCATTAATGATTTAGAACTCAAAACATTGCTCAAGGCGCATTTAACAAATAAGGTCGATGATATGGAAGTTATTTTTAAAGGCATCACACAGTCTTACTACTATGAGGGCTTAGAGTTAAGGTCTATTGTGCCAAAAACCACGGGTAAGCAAAAATAAACGGCAAAGAAGACCCGCCTACAAAGGTCGCTGTTATAACAAACCACGCTCAAATTGCCTTTAAAGGTTAATGTAATTCAAAGCCCCCGCAAAATAAGGGGTTGTGTGGTAGAGATTGCCCTAGAGCTTTGGCAAGGCAAGAGCTTTAAGGCAATGTGGCAGAGCTACTTTAGCCCCCTAAGATTTGCAGTAAGCCAAGACTTGCTAACTGTGGTTTTTCAATGTCTCATAAACCACCCTTTTAGCATCCTTTGCTCTTTGGCAAATCACTTCACTGCACGCCTTGATCAAACCACGGCTTGGGCGGTATTTAGGGTGTGGAGTAAATGTAAAGTCTTGGAGCTTGTCGCATAAATCTAAATGCCTAGGTGTGGTGTGCATTTCAACAAGTTTATTAAAGCGGTAGCCCAAACTGCTTTTAAAATAGTATGGTCGTATGTAAGCTAAATTAAAATACTTATCAATCCCCCATTGATCGATGAAGTTAAAAATTGCCCACCCATTGTCAAAGATAGGAGCAGGTTTTATGAGTTCATTTGTATCATTGTCTATCAACATCCCAAAATTACCCAAATGGCGGTCAATGTTGCCAATAATGGCATCAAAGAGCATTAAATCACTAAAGGCTTGCTTACCCATCACCGCTTCTATGGCTTGCTCTAATTCTTTTGAACGCAACACCTCATAAGGCAAACACTCCCAAATGGCTAAAAACCCCACTTCTTGACTTGTAAAAAGCGGGCAAGTGCTAAACCTTTCACGCCTCTCCCATTCCCCAATCCCTTTTTCTAGGCCATATTCCACACAATCTAAACCCATTGCTTGTGCGACTTGGGGCATATAGTATTCACATAAAGGCTCTCTAGCCACAACATAGCGCACTTCATCTCCCTCCCCTGTCCCCTTGATGAGTTCAATGCCCTGAGAAGTTCTATACCAACACTTTTTAAGCATACCATCTGTGGTGGGCTCGGGGCTTAGGATTTGTCCTTGTGTTTGCCCCCTATCCCCATTAAAAGCCACTCTTTGCAAAATAGGGTTAAACTCATTTTCAAAAAGATTAACATGAGCCCACTTATACAGATGTGCCTCGTTAGTGGGCACAACCCAAAAGCTGTCTTTTAGTGAGAGTGCGAAAGTTGTGTTAAGATATGACAAAGGGTTTTTTTCATCAGCCTCTATGCCTCCCTCTAGGGCGTTTAAGATTGAATAAGCGAAACAGCGATTATCGGGGACTTTGCGTTTGCGTAGCCATCTTAAAAGGTGCTTTTCACTTGCCCCATTGATGCGGATATAATGGGGCAATAGAGCTTCATTCAATACTTTAAAGTGTAGGTTCTTGCCCTCGTTTAGCACTTCAAATTCTAAAACGGGGCGGTCTTTGTTCTTTAGAGTGTAGTGCATTTATACTCGCTTTTTAGCATTGTTTGGCATTGATTCTGGGTATTTTGGCTGTTTGGGCTGAAAAAGGAGGCTGGAATGATGGCTTAAGTTGCCAAAAGCTCTTAAAAAGTTATTCAAGAGCAAGAGATGAGAGCTTTACATTAAGCCACTCATCAAAGCCATAAAACCTTTTATATCCCCCTTAACACCTCTAACGCTTCCAGTACCTTCACCATCGCCAAGGTGTCTAGCTTGCAATACTCCAAAAGGGCTTGTTTGGTTTGTTCTTGTTGCTCTTTTGGCATGCTAGGCATTTTGGCGTAAATGACCATGGCTTCTGTGCCCTTATGTACCAATTCCAAATCCTCATAAGCCCTTTCAAAGTCGGGTACCAAAGCGGGTAAAACGCTTTTGATGGAGTAACTGCCCACCATTTTGGGATCGTAGTAATGCCCTTCTTTAAATGGGATCATCAGGTCTAAAATGTTCTCTTTGATCGCCAGTAGTGCTTTGACCACTTGTTGGTGCTGTGCCTCCAACAAATCAGCCAAATCTTTCAGGACATTTTTCTCAAAGGCGGCGTTGTAGGCGAGCACACACGCATCTTGGGGGATGTCTTGGATAAGTTGCTCTGCCAAAGCCAAACGCCCATCTGTGCCACAATCTGCTAAAAACTCCCTATGTTCTAGTTTACCATCGCCATGATCGATGTGGATAGAGTATTGGAAGGGGATTTGCCCATGGGGTTTGGTACCATCAAATGGAGGGATGGCGGGTTTATAAGTTTCAAAATCCAAATGATAGACGGGGTATCTTATGGTTTTTAAAAACTTGTTAATCTCATTTTGGTTGATGTGTGCCTCGCCGTTTAAAGCGCATTCTACTTGTATTCTTTGATTGTCTGTGAGAACTTGGATGTCCTCTTTTTCTAAGTCTGTGAAAAAGATTTTCTTGTTTTGGTATAACTTCATCTTGGAAGCAAATTTTTGATTTGCAATGGCAAAGATGTGCTCATGCCCTACAATCCCCCGCTGTTTCTCCCAACAATAATGTTTAGCCAAACACTCATAGGGTTTCTTGCAATACTCGCCGATGTCGGTATCTGGCTCTTGTGGGTTTGCTAGGGTGCTCTGTATGTCCTCTAAACGCTGGAGCATTTCACTATAAAAGTCCTTGACAAACCCTAAAAAATCGTGCTTGACAAACAACTTTTCTAAATCCAGTGCCCCTTGTCTTGTGTAGGTGTTGTTGAGGCCAACTAAGTAAGCCCCCTTAATCTCGTAGCCACAACCTTTAAGGACATAGTATTGCACTGCCAAATCCCATAAATATTTCTTTTCGGGCTTTGTTTTGTTTTTATCCTCATAAACCTTTGTGGCGCTTTTCACCTCGTTTAACACCATGCCATCGCTGTGGATTTCTAAAATATCCACCATCACAACAACCCCTTGAAACTCAAAAGTCGCCTCATAAATGGTTTTAACACCTTGCTTCAATAATTCTTGTGTGCGCGCCACCATTTGCCCTATGTCTGTGTTATAAGCCACTTCCACCCCACCAGCAAACAATTCCTGCGCCAACTGCCCCACCTCTTTGCCCTCTTGTATCTTATCTTCCAGTTCTCCATGAGCCTCCTTTGCTTTCTCTAAAACCTCTGGTTTGTGTTCTGCAAACCACAGCATTTTAGGGCATCGCATGCCCTGGATAAACTTAGATTTAGACAACATCTCTTCTCCTTTGTAATAAAATTTGTGTCTTGCCATTTTTAAAACACCCAAGCATTAACCATTTTCCTTAGATATATTCAATGGAATCTTCATGGGCTCTTTTTTGTTTGTTATGGTCTCTGCTGTGATGATGCACTTGTGGTCTTGCCACTTTTCCATGCTAAATCTCAGTGTATGGATCACTCGACTTAAAAGGGTTTTAATGGCACGCATGCCCGTGCCCTCTTGCATGGCTTTCTCAATGATCACCTCTTTAGCCCCCTCATCAATTTCTAATATACTGCCATGCTCTCTAAAGTTGTCTTTGAAGGGTTTGGACTCGTTGTCAATGGCATTAGATAACATCTTGTGATCGACAGGCTCTAACACCACAACATTGCCAATGCGCCCGATAAACTCTCTAAACAGCCCACAACGCTGTAAATCCTGACTGCTCACTTCTTTTGAAGTTGTACTAGGTAGTGTAGGCTTGGTGTTTGTAAAACCAATGGAGTTTTTAGGCTGTATTGTTGTGTTTAAGCTCGCGTAAAGGTCTTTAAAATGCCCCGCAAAGATGAATAAAATTTCATCGGTTTTAAGCGTGATGTCTTGCTTGTCGTAGGCGAAGGTGACTGCGTGCCCTTCCATGGGCTTTAGTAATTCGGTTTGCACCAAAGATTTAAACTGGTTGTCGGTAACCTCCATCCCTAGCTTATCCACTTCATCCAAGAATATCACCCCTTTTTGGGCTTTTTCTATGTCTTTGCCTGCACTAACATACAGTCCAACAAAGATGCTCATCAATTCCTCACCTTTCCATCCCGTAGGGGTTAAGTTAGAAGCATCAGCGATGTAGTAGGGGATGTCTAGCTTTTTTAACAGCGTGGTCGTCATAAAAGTCTTGCCGCTACCTGAGGGACCGATTAAGAGCATGTTGGTTTTAGGCATGCATGGGTTGCCATTAAAGCGGGCATAGTGATCGCTAAGAGTAACACAAAGTGCCTTCTTGGCCTCTTCTTGGCCACTCACGCAATCCAAGTATTTATAGAGTGCCTCTGGAGTGTAAGAAGTTTGTGGCTCATATTCAAAAGGGTCTATGCCCTCTTCTAGCATCTTGTATAACAATTTTGTTTGTTCCTTTGAAAAAGCCTCATATTGTTGGTATTCCCACTCATCCAATTCTTCTTGGGTCGTTGGCTCTTTTTGAGGCGTTTCAAGCATGGAGGGTGGTTGCTCTTTTTGTGTGGAGAGGCTGTCTTTATTAATCTTAGGGTTGTCCAACACCAGTAAAGTGCGTATCTCGTGTATGGGTGTGGGCTTTTGGTTTAAAGAGAGAGCAAGAGGGAAAAAGTTAGAAACTTTTTCCACTTGCCATGTTTCTTTTTGCGCTACGACACGCAAAGGAAGTTGTAAATGACTTAGCAAGTCATGCACGTAAGACCAAAGCGCACGGCGTTTAATTTCATGAAGATGGGTTAATATAAATCGTTGTGGGTACTCTAGCCGATCATATAGGGTTTCTAGAGTGCTTCTCAATTCAGATTTTTTCAAGAGGTCTTTTAAACGCGCCAAAGCCCACAATCTAAAAGCCACCGGAAAGTAATAGTGGTGTGTGTCAGAGTTAAACACACTTAGAAAGGCAATGTTTGCATTTTTTAAATCTTCCTCTATTGTTGGTGTGTGTGCCAACTTTAAAAGTCCACAATCTCTCTCTAAGTGCAAACGGGTGAGTCTTTTTTCTTGGTGCGATGGCGTAAAACCTAATGGCTTTTTGTACAAAATGCCAATTAGACATTTAAGAATAGCTTTATCTTTCTTTTCTTGCTCTTCTAAAAACTTTAAGAACTGATCAGTGGATTCTCGTGGCAATGAAACTTTTGGAGTGCTCGCATTGGGTGTAATCGCAAACACCAAATCCCCATCCACACAATAGGGTTGTAATTTACAAAAAGCCTTGCACAACTCAAAATCATTGCCCTTGAAAGTCTTCAATAAATCTTGCTTAAAAGCTTCAAAGGAGATTTTAAAATCGCCAAACAACCCTCCATAATTGCTCTTTAGATAATGCTGGGCGACATGATCGCAAATTTGCTTAGAAAAGGAAAAGCACCCGCGTATAAATTTTTCAATTTGAGCGGAGTTTGCAAAAAGCTGTTTGGGTTCTATACTTTGGCGTTCTTGGCAGATTTGGGGGAAAAACCAATACTCCCCACAATCTTGGGCGATTTGGGAAAAATCAAGCTTTTGGACTTCTCTTTCTTCCCCTAATTTAGGAAAGTCCCAAGCCTCATCTCCCAACTTTCTGCCCTGTTTTTTTAACAAAGTCTTGGCATAGGCTTCATGCTCTTTGACAAAATCAAGGGCATAATTTTTAGGCAACTTGCCCCCATTTTTAAAAATGCGCTTGCTGATGCGTTTTGCTAAATCGTAACGCACACCTTTTCTAATGAGAAACTCTTGCAACTCGTAGTAACCCATTTCAATGAATTTTTGCATCGCTTCCCTTTCAGTTTTTATTAAGGTTATCGAAAAACGCAACCATGTTAAAACACTCTAGCTTAAATAAATATTAAGTGTATAAACAAATAGTTATTTTCAAATACTAAACGCAAGACTTGATTTTTATTAAGCTTTTATGTATAAACATTTTTTGAATTTCTTAAAAAGGTTGATTTTGTTAGAATCTCCAAACCATAACAATAGCCCACAGCAAAAACCTGCCTTGTCTGTCATCGTGTGTAGAGGGCGTAATAAAAACTATTTAGAAGTGCCTGAGGTTCCAGTAGATCACCGCTTTGATCTTTTCACGCCTCCGCCTCCTAGAAGATACCCACTGGGTTTGTTTCATAAAAAAAGTTTAAAGCGTTTTGAAAGGCTTTATCAAAAAGCCAAAGAGCGCAAATCCCGCCTACAAGGCAGGAAAAGAAGTGGATTTGCTCCTCTAAAGGACAACACGCTCTTAAAGCTTGTCTTTAATGTCTACGAACACACGGCCCATAGCCAAATCACCCGTTTAATCGGTAAAATTGCCCGCTCTACGGGATTTGCCCTCTTAGAATACACCCAAATCACACCTGTCGCTTATGAAGTGTGGTTTTTCACTTTGGATTTAAAGAGTGGCAAACAACTAGCTAGGTATTCTGAGGCTTTGAGTAAAGAAAACCTAATGCGCTTCCAGAGTTTGATCTATAAAATCTTAGACCCAAAATCAAAAGTGCCCGAGCAAGGGATGTTTATCTCCAGCAAAGAGTATTCAAGGCTCACACGGATTGAGCAAGAACACCAAGACTTACAGGCTAAACTTAGAGAAGTTGAAACAGATACCACTGAATTTATTGATGCTCTTGAAGAGTGGTTGTTTTTTACACAGCTGACAAATGCCAACACTGAATTAGAATACCTTTGGCGTTTTTGTGAAAAGACAAACCCCTTTATGAAAAAGTATTTTGGGACTTTGATCGGACTTAAAGAGTTTGGGGGACAAAGGGCTTTGAACTACTCTAATTTGAGCGTACAAGAGTTGGAGCAGATTAAGAGAGAGAAGAGGGGGTTTGGTTTGGCTAAAACACCAACGACTAGCTGAGAATGCCGCACAAAATGGGTTAGATGACAAGCCTAGTGCTAGGGTGCTTATCTGTCCTTTCTTTTTGTTCCTCTTTTTGCCATAGCAAAGCTAGAAGCAATGCGCTGTTTAAGTCTCTCGTGTTTATATGGCTTTAATTGCGCATTGTATTTTTTTAGTTGTGCCCTGCACACCTTCAACTCCTCTCGTTTTTCTCTGCGTTCTTGTAAAGAAGTGGTGATGTTGTCCCAAGCAAATTTAAAACACACATTCTTACACCATTTTGTATCAAAGACAAGAGTGTGTTCATTTAACGAGTGCCCTAAGCGCATCCATAAATCCTCGTCTTTTAGAGTAGGGCGATCTGTTAGAGATCTAAAACGAGGGACATTCTCCAAAAGATAAGAGGACTTTGTGTGTAAAAAGACATAAGAAGGTCGTCCAATACTTCCTAAGACTTTGCACAGAGTGTACAAATACATCCGATCCAAATCCCAAGACAGCACGCTAGTGGGTGGCACGCCCTGCAAGATGTGTTCTAGGTGTTGCCAAGGTGCAAGCTTTCTTTGCTCTAATGAAAGAGTTTCGTCTTTCTCTTTATAAAACAAAGTGAGCACCGCTCCATACCCACACACTTTAGCCTTATCAGCATACACGCAACCGATGTGTGCATCCACTAACAACTTTTTCTCTTTAAAACGCCAAAATTTATTCTCAAATTCCTTTAGTCCAAAGGGTGGTGGGAGCGTTATATGGGGCTTTAGGGTCTGTGTTGCTTTCTTTTTTCTGATCATGTGTTTAGTATATCCTTATTTTGTTTGCGGTTATGTTTTCATATTGTTAAGGAGCTTTTTACACTATCTATGTAAAAATGAGCATGAAATTCAACGGGGCTCCCCCGGCTTGAAGATTAGTTTTTAGTTGTCTTATTGAGTTTTTTGCCCTAAATTCTGCAGTAAAAACTCTAGAAAATACTCGATTTTCTCGTATGCAAGATTCACAATCCGCTTGGAGTGCAAACCCATCTCGCCACTCAGAATGCGCACAGAAATTCTAGGATATGCAATGCCATCCTTGACTCTAGTTTTTGCTAAATTTTCCCAGTGAAAACAAGCATTTCTCAAATTAGAAAATAGGTCTAAGACGATATTGACTTTGTGATAATTGGGGAGTTTTAAATCTACTCTTTTATTAAGGCTGCAAAAATCTCTAAAATCTAGCCTATGTTTTCTAAAATCAAAGATCAAATTTTGCAAATGGTTTTGTTTGATGGTAACGATAACAGACCCCAAGGTTAAATTAGACAATAAATACGAATTGTAAGCTTTTAGATCAACAGATTGGGCATGATCTATATTATCTTGGGCTGACTTATCTCTCCTTGTTCGCTTATGAATCTTCTCTATCTCTTTGCTTAGGTAGGGCTCGTTCATAATCCAAGCTGGACTGCCAGTGACTAATTGCATACAAAAATCTACAATGTTTCTTAGATAAATCTCTGACTGGGCGATCTTTGGAGTGAGCCTAGCGTCGAACTCTAAACTAGCGTTGTGCTTGGCAATGTCATTGTCATAGGTCTGTGAAGTACCCAAATGCTAAAGACATTTTGGCTTCCTTGGCCGATGTTGCCCGTAGGGAGAGTTTGGTTCTCGCTCTGTGCCCTATAGTAGGGATTTTACAGAGTTTGAGCTCCAACGCATTCCCTACAGGTCTCACACATCGTATCTCCAAAGGCGTAACTTTCGGCACTTCCTGCCGTAGATACAAATGTATGGAGATATTGTATCACGAATTAGTGGCATTCATCCCACCCGCTAAAGACGAGTGGGATTTCTGCCAAGAAGGCTTAAATCCTCAAGGGCACGGCTAGCTAAGATGTGGTAACCACTAACTACCTTTTCTCAATTTGCTAACGAAACCCATAGAACCTAGAAAGCTTGGATGAAAGACTCACTCCAAAGATTTGTTTCGTCTTCTCAAGCTATACAACCCCCCACAATCGCTTTCAACCACAAAACTATAGGGGTTCGGAACTCCCAGCCCCTAACCTTTCGCTCTACGAGCCTTTAAAAGCGATTTAAACACTATGTCTGCTGATTGAGTTTTTGTCTCTCCCCCACTCCCCCAAAAATCACAAAATCATTTGACAACACAAGCAAAAGTTCAGTGGCGTTTATAAACTTTGCGTTTGATTTTATGTGTTTGCACTGCACGCTGACGCAATTCAAATCCTAAGTTTTTCATAGCAGACAAAAACTCAATGACTCCCCCCTTAAACTCAGGCAATGTTATGCCCTTAGATTCTGCAAGGATTTTTAAAGTATCTTTGAGCTCTGCCGCATTGCCCTCTTCTAAAACAACATTAAGGTAAGCCAAGCGTCTTGCATCTGTGTTTAAAGTTTTAGGTATGCTAAATGGTTTAAAAGCCATGCTAAAACTCCTGTTCTAAGATTTTTTGTGCCTTGATTATATCTCTTTGTTGTGTGCTTTTGTCGCCTCCACACAGCAAAATCACCAGTTTTGCCCCTTGTTTAGATATATACAAGCGATAGCCGGGTCCCGTGTGGATACGCAATTCAAAGATGGTTTCTTGGATGTGTTTATAATCACCCAAATCCCCATCTTTCAAACGCTTAATCCGATATGAGATTTTAGCACGAGCTATTTCATCTCTTAGCTTATTGAGCCACTTTTTAAAAACCTTTGAAGTCTGTATTTCCATACCCCATTTTAATCTAAAGACTCTATTTGGGACTTGTAGCTCTCCATGGCATGCAATATTCTGCAGTTCAACAAAAGATGGGTTTCATTGACAAATTGCAAGGTGTAGTTTGGGGCATTTTTAGTAGTACCTAGAGCTTTTGGAGTTTTGCCTGTTTGTATGAATAGCGTTTTTGAGCGTTTAAAACCCACTACAACCAACACTTTACCCCTAACCCATACCTAGAGACACCTTTTGAGCCTCCAAAGCGTCTATGGCCTTTTAAACGCTGATTCTCACTTTAAAACCCAAAAGTCCTCTTTACTGCAAAGGCGTTCTAAAACCACAAAACAAACTCATCTCTCACTTCAAAACTCTCTCTTGGGGGTTTGGGGGCTTGCCCCCAAGAGCAATATAGACGCCAAGCGTCAGCTTGGCTTACCGATTCATGCACCTTTTCATGCATCTTTTCATGCACCTTCACATCAAAAATTTTTCATTTTTTCTAAGTTTCACGACCTACTTTTGGGCTGATCCTAGTTCCCGAGCGTCATGCGCAGGCACGCGCAGGTTTTTAACCTTTTTAAAGGCGTAGCCTTTTAACCTTTTTAGGCCCCCCGCGGGCTTCGTGTGGAACGAGGTTTGTAAGGAGGTAATAACGAAGAAATCCGCACTAATAACGAAGAAATCCGCACTAATAACGAAGAAATCCGCACTAATAACGAAGAAATCCGCACTAATAACGAATTTAAATAAAAAATTCGCTATAATTGTGTAGTCAAATTACTTAAGGTATGAGGTTTGAA
>NZ_AP024817.1 GCF_019703305.1 Helicobacter sp. NHP19-003
ATGGTTGTTCAGGATCAAAAACAAGTTTTGAGTAGTGAGATCGTGAAACTCCAAGTCCTAATAGATGTTGAAACAAACCAAGCACTTAAAGATATTTTAAAACAAGAAAAAACTGAATGCGTAAAAAAACTCTTAGCCTTAACGCCAACGCAAAACCCCCAAACACCCCAAGAAAGCCAAGAACAAAAGCCAGTCAAAGAAAACTTACTTAAAACACCCATAGATGCTCCACAAGCTCAAGAACAACAGATCATTAAGCAAGAGCAAGTAGATCCACAGATTCAAAACCTACAGCTAGCCACACCTTTAAACCAAAACACAGAGCAGAATCAACAAGAAATCACAGCGCAGGCTCTCCAAAGTGTGTCTAAAAACACCGTGCTTGCTAAAGATATACGCATAGCCGATTCAACTAGAGTAACCCTACACAATGATATTTACAAGGTTAATCTAGGCAAGCTAGGTGCGTGGGAAAGTAATTTGCTCTTTGCCTTATTCAACCGCCTCAAAGATCAAGGCGATACTTGCATACGCTTTGAACCCCACGAAGTTAAAGAGATGATTGGCGCACTTAAAATTGATGGAGGCAACCTACTAAGAGTGGTGCGCACACTTTGGAAAAATATAAGAATGGCTAATTTCTGGAAAATCATGCGTTTTGTAGAAAATGGTGAAGAATTGACTGAAGAAACGAACTACTTTTTATTCAAGCATTTTAAAATCGTCTCCGATCAAACCCCCAAACTCCGCTACATAGAAGTTGGTATCAACACCCCCTATTTCACGCATTTACTCAATAATCTTAGTGCTAACTTCACTTCTTTGCAATTAAAAATTTTTATGTCTTTAAGGAGCAAATACGCCAAAGCTCTGTATAGATTGTTGGTGCGCTTTGAGGATGTGAAAAAGCATTGCATGTGCGAGGTACTCACTTACAAAAGCGACTTTGAAGGGTTTAAAGAGTTTATGGGGATACCTAGGAGTTTGTCAATTAAGGACACCGATACGATACTAAAACCCGCCTGCAGAGAGCTAGGTGTCCCCATTGATGAAGGCTATAACCCTGAAAACCCCGATCGCTCTTTGCCTTATGAAACTATCTTTTATACAAAAATCAAAAAAGGCAAGGGCAATAAAGTCGTGGGCATCACTTTTCACTTCATGCCCCATCCGCATCTTGACATGCAAAAAGCCATCATGAAACGCTACATCAAAAACCGCTTTAAAGACACCATGGCACAAATCCAAAAGGAAGAGAAAGAGAAACAAGCAAAGAAAGCTAGAGAAGAGGTAAGAAGTAAAAGAGACCATTACAACAAACAAGAGTTAAAAACCCTTAACGGTTTTATAGGGCTTAGTGGTTCTTTGTTTACCAAAGACTTTGAATACTACTTTAAAAGTGTTAAGCTCTTGATGGTCGCTTCTTTTGGAGGCGATAACGCTAGACTAATGGGTGTCTTTAAGATCAATACAACCGATCACACGGATCGTAGTTATGCCGAGCGCCTGCGCTCCTTGAACCAAGCATATTTAAAATTTATCCCTAAAGGATTTCCTAATTGCTTTATATATTTTTTTGAAGACCATGAGAGCTTGCTTAGAGAGTTTGTGAAGGGGGCAAAGTGAAAGCAAAGCAATGCCAGAATTAGACAAAAAGAAAGCAGAGCTTGATGATTTAAAGAACTTGGCGCAGCTATGCAGTTACTTCTCTAAATGCAGTTACTTCTCTAATTACTTTAATTGCTTTTGTTTTTACTAGGTATAATCAAAGCAACATGGTCATAGATTAGAGAGATGGGAGAGTTATCTCCTCAATACCTAGACAGCGCACACACCCTTCTCAAAGAGCGGTGGTGGCAGCGGTTCTTGCGTATAATGTGTGTTCCCCGTGCACACTTTTTACCATTAGGCAGTTGCACTGCTTGAGGGCTAATGCCTGTTGCTGGAAAGACTCAGGGCTGATTTTATTTAGATATTTTTTTCTAAACTTTTTGTATTGTTTGTGGTTCTCATCGCTCAAAGCCTGGTAGATGTTTTCTACTTTTTGAGCCGCAACGCTGTATTTCTGCCGTCTGTGTGTGAATCACCCACCCGCTAAAGACGGGTGGGCTTCTTGCTTAAAAACCCGTTTTTACAAAGTATCTTGAACTAGGGGTGTGTTTTCTTGTCACTTAGCTTGGGAGGCTTTCTTGGCTTTAGGAGGTTTAAGTTTTAGTTTGCTATCACACACATAATATGCTCTGATTGTGGCGATTTGAGCGTGCCTAACCTCATTCTTTAGAAAAAGTTAAAAACCTCAAAAAAATTCAAAAAAATTGAAAATCTTGTTTATTTGACCTGATTGATATTCGCATTTGTGTTGCTTTGGTATCCAAGAGCTTATTAATATTGCTTTGGTATTGATTGATTAAAGCTCTGCCTTGGCTATAAAACTTTTGTGTTTTATTCTAGTAGTTTCGTAGTTGCTGTTGTGTTATTGACCGGATCTTTGTAGTGGCTTCAGGATATATCTTAGAGTATCGTTCTGTATGCCCCTTGAGTTGCTTATATCCTTGGCGTTGGGCGTATTTGTTCCATTAAGAAAACGCCATAAGTTGCATTTCAGCTAGAGTTCGGGTTTGTATTGTTAATCACGCCTAGATCGAGGTTGGTGTTATCTGTTTTTTATCAATACTTTCGATGGTGCTAATATTCCGTGTCTTAGAGTTTTTAGTGGTTTACTTAGTGGTTACTATAGTCTAAATGAAATACCGTTAAAATAAAAGCAGAAAGATAGGTAGAGGTATGGAATGAGTATGCGGGTTCCTGATGAGAGGCTAGATGAAAACCTAATAGAGAACCCAGAAATAACAGATATAAGAGAAGAAGCGAAAGCTAAATCTGAATTTTTCAAAGCAGTATTTGTTGCCGCATCAACGGGTGTTTTCAGTGTTTTTAGTTATTTCTTTGCTCATTATGAGGAGTTTGTTCGTTATTACGAAAATTTCGTCCGCCATAAAGATATTTAAAACAAGCTTGTTACTCTTTATGGTTCCCATGGCAATCGTTGTTCTTTGGATATTCATACTTTTTAGTCACGCCCTCAAAAGAATTAGAGGTAGTTCAAAAATTTTAAGGAGCACACAACAATGATGTTTGCAATTTCTATATTTGTTACACTTGCACTACTCGCTGTAGCCTATCCCATTTATTTTTTCGACGAAGAGTAGAGGTGTTCAACCATCTCTCTAATTATAACGACACGACAATATTTCACTTGAGCTTCCATTGGTAATAAAAGATTGTTAAGAATTGTGAGTTATCATGGACCGGATGAGCAGATATGAGGAGGGGTTTTGGCAATGAGAGAGTACAAACAAAACTAGATCTTTAGCAAAGGGGTTTCAATGGACCTGAGCTTTAATCATCAAAAATGGTTGGTTGGACTTTTGGCGATTTTATGGGCAGTATATATACCTTTGAGAGCATCTAATCTTGACTATTACAAATATTATGTTGGGGTAGACAAAGCTCATTTAGAAATCCAAAAGCTAATTAAAAACGGCGTAGCACTCAGGAATGCTGGGCAGTTTCAAGAATCTTACAAACTACTTCAAGAGGCTAGCGATCAGGGAAGTTTCGTGGGCACAAGCCTTTTAGGGATTTTGTATATGCAGGATAAAAAATTCAAGGATGATGACAGCAAAACTCTATCTTATCTTGATAAAGCTATCCAACTAAATAGGAAACAAGGAGGGGATAATAAGGGTGATTTAATACTCTTAGACCGTGTATATGTTGCCGTATTGTATTTCTGCGGAGATAAGATACACAAAGATTATGCCAGAGCGTACCAAATGGCGTGGAGTGTTGTCTTGGATTTGAGTGGACAGGATGGGCGGGATGGACTAATCCATCTAGGTACGATCGATCCCACTAACTATTCTGACATACGTCGCGAGATACTTGAATTGGCTTTTTCAGTGCTGAAGGCATGTCAAGTTAAACCTTTTCCACACCGAACCCCTATCCCTAGAAATAAAGTCATAGAGGTGAGACTTTAATTACATGGTCGCTTTATAGCACATTTGAGAGTTTGAGAGGGGGCGTTTTAGGGCGTGCTGTATGTGGGCATGATGATTGTGGGTAACACCTCCATCTATGGGGTCGGGGTCGCTCTCACCTCTGTGGATCACAATTTGGTGGCATTGTCAACCATAGAAAACCCAGACCTAGAATGTGTTTCTTTTGCGTTTAAACATCCCTAGAACACAAGAGTGATCAGGGTATAAGGATTGGGGGTTGCGCCGTGTTTTTCCGTCTTTTCAATAATAAATACTGAAGTATCTAACTTGATGTGTAGCTGAAAATTTAAGCCTACAATCCCTCACAACCGCTTTCAACCTCCAAACCATGTTTTGATATGTACTCCCAACCCCTAAACTTCCGCTCTATGACTCTTTAAAAGTGCTTTAACGCCATGTTTGGTTTATTACTTTACTTTATCTTGCTTTTCAAAGACATGTTTGCTCTGTTTGGTCGTTTTTTTTCACTCTCTCTCTAAGAGACATAATTATCCCATAACCGTAAATACTTCAAGACCAAAAATCTAATTCTTACTTTAAAAACTCTCTCTTCGGAGGTTTGGGGGGTTTAAGCAGTGTTGCGCTTTTGCATCTCATCCAAAGACTGCAACCCAAAACCTAATTTCTTTAAAACCCTTGCAAACTCAAGAGCATCCCCCTCAAAAGGGGATAAGTCGATGCCTTTAGATTTTACAATCACTTCTAAGGCATCTTTGAGCTCTGTCAAGTCGCCGTCTTCTAAAACGGCTTCTAAAAAGGATAGGCATTTTTCATTGGTGTTTAGAAACTTAACCACACTAAATGGCTTAAAGGCCATCTAAAACTCCTCTCTTAAAATTTTTGTGCCTTGATTATATCCTTTTGTTGTGTACTTTTATCGCCGCCACATAGCAAAATCACCAGCACATCGCCCCTTTTAGCGACATAGAGGCGATAGTCCGGTCCGGTGTGGATATGTAGCTCAAAAATTGCGCCCGTGATGTCCTTATGATCGCCAAAATGCCCACTCTATAAAGTCCGCAAGCGGCGCACAATCGCACCACGCCCTTTTAGGTCTTTTAGATTTTCTAGCCACTTTTCAAATTCGCTCGATGTCTGTATCTCCATACCCCATTTTAGCGCAAAAACACCTGCTACAGGGTGCCAAGGGGATTAAGCGTAATATTTAAGTGACTGATTTAAGCGACTGATATAGATAGGCTAAAAGGGTTTAATAGAGCTTGCAATACAGCACCCCAAATCTCTAGCTAAGCACTCTCTAAAAGCCACATTGACCTTCTGCCATTTCGTTTTATTTGCGTGATGCCCTTTTTAGCCCCCTAAAAGTCTCTACAATCAACACAACACCCTTAACCCTGCTTGAACTCTTTAACCACTCTCAACGCTCTAAGGCTTTTAAAACGCAAAAGACACATATTCTAGGTTTTCTTTGGTTTTTGAAACGAGAATTTGGGGTTAGTATGGGACTTTTCTGTGAAGTGTGGCGTTTGTGCTTTTGCTTATTTACTTACATAGCGTTTTTATAGCCATAGAGGGGTCTACAATCATCACTTCACCCTTAACACATACCAAAAACCTTTAATCCAAGAAAGCGTCCTATGGCCTTTAAACACTCATTCTCGTTTTAAAACCAAAAAGCCCTCTTTACTGCAATGGCATGATAAAGCCAAGAAAACAAACCAATCCTCACTTCAAGGCCCTCTCTTGGGGATTTGGGGGCAAGCCCACAAGATTTAAAGGCTTTAGCAGGCAATCCTCACATGGATAACGCAAAACTTTATAAGGTAACCCTTGACCTTTTTAACAATGTAGCAGGGGCTAATTTTGATTTAATCAAATATCTACCCAATGAAAACATACACAGAAGCAGAGCGATGCTTTTTAGGGTGTTTGCCCTTGAATACGACAAACAAAAAAATGTTAAACATTTGGATATACAAGTTAATGACCCCTACTTTACCTACTTGCTGAACGATTGAGAAGCAAACTTCACCACCATACAACTGCAGACCTTTTTAGACTTGAGTGGCAAATACAGCAAGAATCTATACAGACTGCTAGAGTGGTTTAAACACGCCACGGACAAGAATGGGGTTTTTAAAGTCTGTATCTATGAGAGTAATTTACAAGGCTTCCGTGATTCGGTAAGCCAAGCTGACGCTTGGCATCTATACTGCTCTTGGGGGCAAACCCCCAAACCCCAAGAGAGGGCTTTGAAGTGAGGATTAGATTTTTGATCTTGAAGTATCTACGATTATGGGATAATCATGTCTCTTGGGGAGAGAGTGAAAAAAAAAACGACCAAACAGAGCAAACATGTCTTTGAAAAGCAAGATAAAGTAAAGTAATAAATCAAACATAGTATTTAAATCGCTTTTAAAGACTCATAGAGCGGAAGGTTATATTATGACATTTTAAAATGGCGAATTCTGAGCTTGTAAGCCTCATTAGAAGATCTGTCAAGTTCTACCAAGCCCTACATTATGTGGTGAAAAGACAGTGAACGAAAAAATAAGGTATCCCCACTTCTTCTATTTTTTCTAAGGAAGAAAGAATGGAAATTTAAAGTTTAAAAACACATATCTGCTACACGAGTGGACGCGCGCGAAAGGCATGGTCACTTCCTGCTCACTTAGCTCCTTGATTAGCTTGTATAAAATCATCCTAATTGGATGTTAATTAGTATTTTTTGTTTTTAACAAAAGTTGCAGCAAAGTTACAATAAACTATAAATAGATGGTATAGGAGGAAGTTTATTGGCGGTCAAGCAAGCTTTTAATGGGTTGACTACGCAGGAGTGGGCTATGAATTCTCGCTCGGTGTGGGGTGATGTGTCCAGTCCGCGCTCCAGGAATGCACTTGAGCATGGAGCTACTTTTCCAAAAAAACTAAGTGATAGAGTAGTTTCCCTCTATTCAAGTGTGGGTGATTTAGTGCTGGACCCGTTTCTAGGCATCGGTACTACTGCTCTAAGCGCAGTAGAATTACAAAGGAACTTCGTGGGCTTTGAATTGAGTAGTGATTTTTTTAGTATGGCTAGTTCTTCAGTCGAACAGTTTTTAGTTTCCATTGATCAAGCCAATATTAGCTGCAAGATTAAGCATGGTGATTGTTTAGATCTGATAAATTCGATAGCCGATGAAACACTCTCCTTAACATTCACATCACCGCCCTATGCAAATCTTATTCATAAGATTGTAGATGATAGGACAAATAGGCACAGAAAATCCGCCTTTGTGTTAAACAATAACGCCACTACAAGAATTTACTCGGATAGTCAAAAAGATTTTGGGAATATGGATTTGGCAGCCTATGAAGAAGCAGTTTTAGCGCTGATGAAGAAAATTTTCAATAAAACTAGGAACAAAGGTTATAATATTTGGGTAGTTAAGGACTTTAGAGATGTTAAGAATGGAGTTCCCTATGTTGACTTGCACAGTATAATTGCGAACTTAGGACAAGAAGCAGGGTTTAAATATCATGACTTAATAGTGTGGGACCAAAACGAACGCAGAAGGTTAGTTTTGCTTGGATATCCCAGTGTGTTTTACGCAAATCAGAACCATTCATTTTTAGTAGTATTGAGAAAAGTGTCGTAATACTCTCTTGTGCGATAAAATCAATAATTTCTACTTAAAAAAGTTGGATAGGATACATCCGTACCCAGCTAAATTCACCATAGACCTGGCACTAGAGTACATACAGAAGTATACCTGCAGAAAGGAAGTTGTCTTAGATCCGTTTTGTGGTTCAGGGACTACCTTGCTGGCTGCAAGACAGCTGGATAGACAGTCATTTGGATTCGATGTAAATCACATCGCTTATTTGATAACACAAGCGAAATTGTTATATCTGGATAATCATGACATCAAAAAGTTAAAAGAATTCTACATAAAAAAGGGTAATTTTCTACAAAATTATAAAGCTATTAATCACTGGTTTAAAGTAGATAGCATCAAAGCGCTGTCAAATATAAAGGCTAGCATTGACGAGTTCAGTCGAGGCAACAGGAAATATAAAGTCTTTTTAAGTTTAATTTTTTCTTCCATTGTCAATGTAGTTTCCAACCAGGAGTCAGATACTAGATATGCCAGTGTCAACAAGAAGCATCTAAATGAAGACTATGTATACAGGAAATTTACAGAAAAACTGTTTCAAACTATTGAAATCTTTGAAAATCTAGCCTTTGAAAATAGCATCGGTCAGTATGTTTTTTTACACAATGCAAAGACACTATGTGAAAAAATATTCAAAGACTCAATATCACTTGTTCTCACTTCTCCACCATATCCAAACACTTACGATTACTATTTGTATCATAAGCACAGAATGCTATGGCTCGATTTCGATGTAAAGTTTTCTATGCAAAACGAAATAGGTTCGAGGCGAGAATATTCGAGCTTAAAATTACCAAAAGAAAAATTTAACAACGATCTATTAGAGGTTTTTAGGCAATGCGGAGAAGTATTAAAGAATGATAGCTATATTGTACTTGTGATGGGTGATGGCAAAATACAAGGTGAGATTTATAACGCCAAAGATGAAATTCTAACACTTACAAACAAGCTAAATTGGGACCTAGTTGATTATTCTTGCAGTGAGCTTGACCAAACAAGTCGATCTTTTGCACAAAATTATAGAACTAAACATAAGAAAGAGCACATTTTAACATTTCAGAGAGTAAAAATGAGATGAAAATAGATGAAATTAGGATCTATGCTGAGTGTCTAGAACAGGGATTAGATTTTAAGGATTATTTACTGGAAATCGATAGGGATTTATTTATAAAAAATATTTATCTACCAAAATTTAGAGGCGAACCTAGAGATAATGACTCACAACTACTGAGAATTTTAAAACTAAAGAGTTTTGATTTGGCAATTAGCATCATTTCTAATAACAGCGAGATACCAATATTGCTTATAGAATATTCAACTGCTGTGCCGACCGATGATCATAAAATGCAGAGAAGTGATGTATATTTTTGGTCTGGTATTTTCAAAATTCCGGTTATGAAAATCTCGCCCTTTAATAAAAATTCGTTTAATGAACATGGTGGGGGAGATAAAATTAACAATCAAGGCGAAGTTGCACTTGCATTAAATAATAATGCTGTTGTCTACTTTATAAATTTTGGATACCAAAACAATACTTTGTTAACTAACAAGGAGAGGCTGTCTTGTATCGATAAAACTACAGAGATAGGAAAGGTCTTATCTGTACTAATCAAGGAGTTTTTACAACATAAGAACTTTGATATAGTTTATAAGAACCTGCTACACTCTTTTGAGTGTGTAATCGATAAAAACCTTGCACCGTTAAAAAATGTGTTTACAAATTCAACAAGATTTAAAAGAGAGGGTAATGATATAATCGTAAAAATCAACCGTTTTGGTCATGCCATGGATCCTGATAGGGGTATTCTATTCTTTATAAATATGCTATTTGGCAATGATTACACAATTACAAAATTTACCATAGAACGAAAAAATAAAGAAAGTTACAAGACGCTATTTGATACTCTATCAAAGACGAAATTAAATCAAATCAATTCACTCATAGAGCAAGGTGTGAGTGCGCACAGAGTATTAAAAATTTTTATGATAGCCACGGGCATAAATATAAGGCTTGAGGAAGTAGCTCCAGCGCATTTTCAAATCAAAGATGATGAATTTTTAAGATTTTTGCGAACCTATGGTAACAATGTCTATAAGTCAATCTTTTTAAATTCAAAAGAACTAAGGCTGTGCAATCTTGACAATGCAATTATATGCAGAATATCGTGGAGTCCAAGTGTGGCCACACTGTATAAAGATTCTCTTAGAGAAAAAGCACATAGAGAACCGCTATTGATTGTACCACTTGATTCCAAGAATATCAAAGAAGATATCATTACCCTTGCTAGTGTTGAAGTTTTTAAAAGAATTGGTTGTGAAATTCTAGCGACAAGTTATCCCGGTGCACAGGCAGATAGAGCTATACTAATAGGCAGTGGTAGAAAAATGAAACGAATTTATATCGATATCATAGCTTCAAAAACAAAAGAGGATAACTTTTATGTTTTTTTACACGAAAATAAAGACAAGTCAAGTAAAATTAAAGAAGACATACAAAAATTGCAAAATATCAAAAATAATCATATAAGTGAGCTGAATGTATTGCTTAAAAAGCTTAATAAAAGCTCATTCGACACGCTATTTTTGGGTATAGGGTTCAAATATAGTTGCGAGATTATTAATAAAATCGAAGATATTGACTACATCTTCGCATTTGATTTAAATACGAACAATGACAACACGAATATACTTTTTAGTGTAGCAGTCGTAAATTTAGATTTGATAGATTTTTTTGGGGCACTCAAAAACAGCCAACGCAAGCTGCAAGGCACGATCGTGCTCGATAAAGTCTATCGAATAAACAAACTGCACTGTGATGTGCAAAAATACCCTTAGCGATTCTAAATTACCCAACTTGCACTTAAACCTGATTTTGAGACGATACTTCTGTTTATGATAACCTCAATCTTTATTTTACATTCGTTTTACATTTGTTAACAGTTTAAAATATTATTAAATATTATTTAAAATTATATTAATAATATTCCGCGCATAATTCGTAAGGCGGACCCTCGCCAGCCAACCGCTTGTTTAAGGGTGGTTGGCGTGTTCCAATGAGTCTTTACTGAGGCTTGCTGTAGGTTATCTAAGAATTTCTCTATTTTGTTTGGGTGTATCCCTATATAGAGATGTTTAGGATTTTGAGATGTTTAGGATTTTTGTTGTCAACCTTGGGCAGATTTTGCCATCTTCTCCTGTTCTTGTTTTTGTGATATTCTCTCAATGGTAACAGCGGTTGCACAGAGCGTGGAATAAACTTAAAATTGACTTAATTTGTTCTTCTCTTGCGCATCTTGTATGAGTCTGGTGTGTGTAATCGGCCAATCGACACTTCTTACTCAGTATTCTCTCAAAAGCGGCTTGTGCAAGAGCATCTTCCATCACGGTTCCCTTTTGAAAATATTCTTTAGCTTTGACTATATCTTATGGCATGCCATGCCCATATTGATAAATGAGTCCGATGGAATGATAGGCTCTAACCTCCCCGTTCCCTATGGCTTTCAAAAAATATTCAAAAGTCTTGGCTTGATCCTGTGGAACACCATCGCCTCTAAAATACAACAAGCCTAGCTTGTAGCATCATCTACCATATCTACTATTTCCAGCTTTCAAGTAGTATCCCATAGCTTTCGGGTAATCCCTTCTCTCATAAGCTTTACTGGCTATCTCAAAATACGATATAGGGTTCTCTTTCATGCAGAGCTCCTAATTTTTAGATAAAAGTAGTGGTTCTATCAACTTTAAGTATCAATTTTTTAAATTTTTTGTGTCATTTAGATAATATGATAAATATTGACATGCACACACGATTATTCACTAGAGAAGTAAATCTACTAGAGAAGAACTAGAGAGTTTTGGAAATCGAGAGAGACTTTGAGATCATGCTTGCAAAGAAAAGATGCCTGATAAGGAAAAACCATGTGGTGGTCTTTTTGAACCAGATGTGATGCAATATATACAGCAACAAGTTTGTAAAATAGAGCTAGATCGTTCTGAATGTGAATTATATTTTATAGAGACATTATCTTTGCCCTCCCATGGTGCAGAGGGGTAAAATGTGATAGTTATATTGACATGCTTTGTAAGATTGGAGATAATAAGGTAGAGGGATGGGAACAAAGTAAGTGCGGTTGTGTGGTGGTTCTGTGGCTTCCGTGGCTTGCGTTTGTTGACCATAGTAATTGCTCCATCGCTGCTGCTATTCTAAACGCCACAAAAACTCCTTTGAAACCTACGGCAGTTTACGATGTGTCATCTGCATTGAATTCGATCTATACAGATTGAGAGTATTACTATGATAAAAGCAATAAATGTAGGACCATAGCAGAAGTTAGATCGAGGCGTAATGCGGCGGTTTTTGAAATAGGACGCTATATTATGGAGTGTGAGTAAAAAAGATTGATTTGAGAGGAAAACGGTCGTATTGCTTGAGTAACCCGCCTGGATCATATTGTCTTATGCCTTTGGCTTGCTCATCAGGGGTTTAAAAACTGCTCCTGATCTAGCCTGGCTAGTTTAATGCCTTTTAGCGATGAATTTCGCGCACTCTTTTAAGCTGCCAAAAGGGTGGGGCTCTGATATAGAAGCGTATATGCATGGGGTCTTGGTAAGCTCTCTGGCCCCCTCTTTGGGTCTTACCCCTTTGATATCCACAATCGGCTTACAATCAACGCGTAAGACTTTAGCTCAATTTCTACCTCACTCGGCTTGGTGTATGTAGCTACCCCCTTAAAATAGCTCATGGGCACTACTGACACGCCATGATAGTGGGGGATATTTTTATCCATCGAGGATTTTACCGCTCATAAACTCCAGGCAATCTAAGATCTCACTCCAAAATCCTAGAATACTGCACCCAAGCCCTCAACTTAGTAAATTAATCTAGTTCTAGAATATTTAATATAACATGTAAAAGCAGTCCGAGAATAGCCATAAACCACACCACTGAAGGCAAGCAATGATCACACTAAAAAGTGCGTTGAATACGATATTTATAGGGGTACTTTGTTTAGGATGTGCCAAAAGCGATCGATACTACATCGATGCTCGAAAGGCTCTAGACGAGGGCAATTGCAAAAAAGCCTCTAAGTTTTATCAGAAACTTTTAAAAAGAGAAGATTCTAGAGGATACAACGGTATAGGAGTCTTGCAAGCTTGTCACCAAGACTTCCGAGCTCTCCAGAACTTTCAAAAAGCAAGAGAAGCAAGAGAAAAGGGGAATGCTAAGCCTTACTATAATTCAGGATTTTTCTACTACAACATCTCAAATAGACAATGCCAAACAGCTAGAGATTTTTTTAGCAGGGCCGGAGATATGGGTTACTCTGATGGTTACTTTAGCTTAGGAAACCTATACAATAGCGGTTGTGATAATATCCACAAAGATCAAGCTACAGCTAAAAAATACTGGGAAAAAGCCGCTAATCTGGGGAATGCTAAAGCTCTTGTCAACTTAGGCGTTATGTATAAGAGAAACGGAAAATACAAACAAGCGCAACAAAACTTCAAAAAGGCTGGGGACATGGGAGAATCTTACGGTTATCTTAGCCTAGCAGACATGTACCTTGACCCTGACCCTAATCTTGATCCTGACCTTAAAGACGGATACATCAGAAAAGCTCTCCTATATCTTCAAAAAGCGGCGAACATGGGGGATGTTCAAGCCTGCATTAGTAAAGTAACACTCATCTACACCTCCAATAATACAAAAGCACACAGCATAAACTTGAGTATATGCACACAGCCAAAGAATCACACAAAAAAAATAAAATGTAAAAAACCGAGGTCATATCTCGATTTTTCAAACCGATACATCAACAGTCAAGGTTTTCAGGAAAACAGCTCCGAAGGTCGCAAATACCAGAAATCTGTAGGCACAACCTGTAACTGCAGTTGCGCTGGTTATGCATATTAAAATAATTTAATATAATCCGCGTGATCCGGTGATCCGCGCGCGATTCCCAAGACAAGACATTGACAATCACATTTTTTCACATACCCAATCGTTTTAATAATTCAACAACATATTGTAAGAGAAACGCTTGAGAACTTTGGAGAGTATGGCTGGTCAACCTATAAAAAAGAAATAACCCACTTCTCTAAGTTCACGAGAATGAATCGGAGTGAGTAGAGCGGACACAAGTGAGAAGCAAGACCTTAACACCTCCATCAACTATACCATGTTTAGTTATCCAACCATGACTCATGTCGATCAACGAAACTATTCAATCACCATAAATCCTTTATTCAAGAGCTTACGCACGCTTCCTTCGATGTGCTACGAAACTTTAGATATGATGAGATAATTGAGGATAGATGGTGAGGATAATTTTACAAGTTCTAGGTTTTCTTTGGCTTGTGAAACGAGAATTTGGCATTAGAGACTAACCAAATTAGAGTTTTTATATATAGCATAGTGCTTGCACTTTTGCTTATTTGATTGCATAGCTTTTATAGTCTTTCTAGAGCCATAGAGGGGTCATACAGCGTAACTTTGATCAAAAGAGTACACAAACATTATCAAGCCCATAAAATCGATTGTAGAGCGTTTTAGAGCGTTCTATGGCTGTATTCACTCATTAGCCTCTTTTTTGCATTTGCCACACCTGTGGATGAATGCCCCAAACTCATAGTAAACTCATAGTGTTGCCAATTGCGCTACAAGACCACGAAGCTCCTAGACTTGACTTGAAGTAAAGCCCCTGGCTTTAGCTATCAGGAGTATGTCAATTAATCTCCTCTCTCTTTATTCCCTTTCTTTACGCCATATCATGTCCACAGCCATCACTTTACCAACAACCCATATCAAACCACCCCTTGGCCCAAGAAAGCGTTCTATGACCTTTAAAACGCAGATTCTCATTTTAGAACTCCCCAAGCTATTTTACTGCAGGGGTGTTTTTTGGTGTTTTAAAACCCAAAAGCCCTCTTTACTGCAATAGCACCATAAAGCCACAAAAACAAACTAATCCTCACTTCAAAACCCTCTCTTGGGGGTTTGGGGGCTTGCCCCCAAGAGCAATATAGATGCCAAGTGCCAGCTTGGCTTACCTTCTTGGCTTAATCGAAATTTTCTCGTGCGTGCGTAAGAACTTTGTCAATCATTTTGTAAATCACTTTGTACGGCGGTCTTGTGGGCTTTGTGAACTACATTGCGCACGGGGTTTCTAGTGCTTCAACTAACCTTAATAAGGGGTAAATTCGGTAATTTAAGGGGTAAATTCGGCATATTTAAGGGGTAAATTCGGCATATTTAAGGGGTAAATTCGGTAATTTAAGGGGTAAATTACATAAAATCCTTACTTTATGCTACAATCGCACAGTGAGCTCGGTAAAAGAGAGGTGTAGAAA
>NZ_AP024818.1 GCF_019703305.1 Helicobacter sp. NHP19-003
ATGGATATGAACAAACAAAAAAAGAATTTAATGCAACGACTCAAGCGACTACAGGCGCTCATAGATGCAGAGACAGATACAACATTTAGAGATGCCTTAAATAGAGAGAAAACAGAATGTCTTGAACAGATAATGGAGTTAGCCACACAACAAACCTCACCCCTGCAACTCCAGAGCTCCACCCAAGAGCAGACCATTCCAACACCACCCACAACTACAGAAACCCTCACGCAACCCACACAACAACCCACAACAACCGAAGTTATCACACAAAACGCCCCCACAATCCCCACAGCGATCGCTGAGAAGTATGTAACCTTTCACAACGATGTCAATTCTGTTTCTCTAGGTAGGTTAAGCGCATTAGAAGCGAATTTGCTTTTTGCCATTTTCAACAAGCTCAAAGACAAAGAGGATGAGCTCTTGGTGTTTGAAGCAGAGGACATTAGAGCAATGATAGGCTCTAGGACTAAAGTCAGCCTTGAGAATCTCTCTAAGATCGTTGAAAAATTTTGGAAAAATATCAGGGCAGCTAACTTTTGGGTGCTCTATGAGCGCGCTAAAGAGAACATTGTACTCTTTAGGAGATTTCGTATCAACTATCACGACACTAAGAAAACCCAAGTTAAGAGCATAGAAATCCAAGTAAATACGCCTCACTTTGGCTACTTGCTTAACCATCTCCATGGCAACTTCACTTCTTTTGAGCTCTTGGAGTTTCAAAACATTAGCGGTAAATACACTAAGACTCTTTACCGCTTGCTTAAGCAATGGAAAAGTGTAGGTGTGCCCCCAAAGAAAGACTGGAGAGAGTTTAGAGAGTTAATGGGTGTGTCATTAAATGTTCCAGCCATCAATGTGGAACATGTCGTGCTAAGACCCGCCGTCCAAGAACTCCAAAAGCTCCCCCACTTTGAGAACCTTTGCTATGAGAAAATAAAAACCAAAGGCATGGGTAATCGCATCACCCATATCCAATTCTACTTCGAGCCCATCACCAAGACTAGCAAGGACAGAGAGCAAGTCAAAAGGGATATAAGAACCATTGCATGGGAGATTAGAAGCAAGAAAGCCGTTAAGCTCATCAAACAATCTATGGAGCAACTGAAACAATCTAAACAAGACAAGGACATGCAAGAAGTCGTAGGCATGGCTTTTTACAAACCCCAAGACCCTAGCGTTATTCTTGTAGTAGATGCCTTCCAACCCGCTCAAGAGGGTTATGAAATTTTAGTCAAATACTACAAAAATGGCAAAGAGTTTCAAGCAAGAAGTGCTGTGCTGGCCGACAAAGAAACTTTTTTAACAGCCATGGCAAAGGGAGGTTACCAAATCGTAAATTCACAAACACCAAAGATGCAACAGAAACCACAGCAAACACCACAACCCAAAGAAGTCAAGGTAGAATTACAAACTGATCAAAATGGCTTTAAAACCTTTCAGGGTTTGGTTAGACCTAACCAATCAGATCAACCACAAGCTCTAAACCCTAACAATGGCCTAACAGAATACATAGGCAGAAACATTTACATGAGCAACAATGGTGTGCCTGCTGTCCTTAAGATTAAAGACATTTACTTTATAGAGAACGGATACATTAGAGTAGATGTCCAAGACATAGACAAACCACATAAGATTCTAAACCCTTTCATCTTAAATAATGTCAAGTACTTTAAAAGTTGGTTTAAGAAGTATATGGAGTGAGAAATTTTTATCATTACCCTAGATAGTCATTTAACACATATAAACAAAATCTAATCGCTAATACCTAGATAACGATTGCACCAAACCAAATACACTAAATTTAGAGTGTTTTACCTTTAGCCCCAACGGCGTTTGAGTAGCAAATTATCCAAGCGAACTTGTGAGCGAACCCGTAATGGTTGGGTAATTTGCAAACTACCCAACCCCACAAGGGGGACACTCGTAAAGCTCGTTTTGGGTAATTTACCCTTGCAGGGGGCTGTGAAGTGCAGTTAAAAATATCATCAGCCGTATTATATGATAATATGTTAAAATTCTAGGAAATAAAATTACAAAGGATTTTTACATGGCAAAAAAAGATGAAAAAGACTATAGCAAATTTTCAAGGCGGTTTTTAGAGGATTTAGAAAGCCGACTACACAATGAGATCATCAGGGTCAGGGATAAATACAAAGAAACAAAAGCTAAGTATGAGAAAGAATTGAAGGCTTTTAAGGGCAAAGCCACCCGAGAAATCGAGCTTTTTACAAGCAAGATGCATAAAGAGATTGTGGCCTTTGAAAACAAGATTAAAAAAGAATTAGAAGCCATTAAAGCACATGGGGTAAAAAAGACAGAAGAAAAACAAAAAGTCAATGAGGCTTTGAATAATCTCATCTACACACAGGGGCAAGGGTCTAAAAAAGCTGATGCGACCCCCGATAAGCAAGACACTAAGCCAGCCCAAGAAACCCAAAAACCCCAGGAAGTTAAGATAAATCCCACGCAAAACCAAGCACAAAAGCAAGAGAACCCATAAGCATACTCCACAAACAAGCCTGAGTAGTGGGAGACATTGCCTCTATCAACTTCAAACCCACGAAGTTGAGTATCCAAGAAAAACACAACGACCGCTCAGTTAAGCCTAGCTATGTACTAAAAAGTGGAGGGCTAGGGATAGAATGCAATAGAGATGCCAAAGAAGCAAGGGCTTTAAGAGATAGCCTCATAGAGCAAGCCAAGATCAATTACAAGCGGTATTGTAACCAGCCTTTCAAGGCAAAGGCTAGCCGTTATTTGTGGAGTGCCGTGGTTAATCTCAAAAACACGAGCACCATGCAAGAACTAGAAACTCTAGCCAACCATTTTAAAACTAAATACCACTTTCAATGCTACCAAATTGCGATCCATAGAGATGAGGGGCATATTGATGATGAGGGCAAAGAACAAATCAATCACCACGCCCATTTGGAGTTTGTTACTCTTGATGAGAATACAGGCAAGAGCATGTTTCGCAAAGGATTGATTACAAATGCCGTGTTAGGACAAATGCAACAAGAAGTGGCTGACATCTTAAACATGCAAAGGGGGGTAGAAAAACGCATCAGTGGAGCTAAACGCATTGAACCTAGAGCTTACGGGCGGTTAATGGAGCAAGAAAAAGCCAAGCGGATTGAATTGGAGAACAACAATATAAACCTACAAAATGACAATAATTCACTTGCAAAAGAAGTTACAGTCTACAAAGAACAGCTTGAAAATTTAAAGACTAACGCAGAAAACACCCAAACAGAGTTAAACACCCTTGAACAAGAAAAGGCTGATCTAGAACAAGCCAACACCACTCTAACCCAAGAGAACCAAGAACTCAAAGACGACAACACAGAATTAGAAACCACACTCATAGACCTTGTTACTATCTTTGCCCCACAAGACAAACAGAACAAAAAGCTCACCATCAAAGAAGCCAAGCCCTTGCTTGAGAGTGTGAGAAAGCAAATGATTGCCATTAATCAGGGTTTGGGTGATTTAAAGCTTTTCACACAAGAAGATTACAAGAGCTTAAGAGCCTTGAAAGATGAGGGTTTAAGTATTGCTGACCTAAAGAAGCGCATTACACAGATAGAGCAAGAAGCCAAAGAGCGCTACCAAGCCTTGCAAGAGCAATACAAAGACCACTTAAGCCCCAAGCAGATTACAGAGCAATACAAGGATTATCTAAGCCCCCAACAAGTAGAGAATAAGATAACAGCCACAAAAGCCCTATATGATGGCTACTTAAGCCCCGAGCAAGTGCAAGAGCTCAAGCAAGAACATGCTCAAGAGCTTGAGATGAAAGAGCAAAGCCACACCAAAGTTTTAGAAACCAAAGACACAGAACACACCAAAGCCTTACAAGAAAAACAAAAAGAGATAGATGCCCTTAAGAACGAGAACACCCAAAAAGATGAAAGTATTAATGGCTTAAAAGACCAAATTACCAAGCACACCCAAGAATTTGATAAGATGAAACCCGAGCTTGCAACGCTCAAAACCACTAACCAACAACTCCAACAAGAGAATCTTAAACTCAAGCCCGTGTATCTCACTAAAGAACAAATTAAAGCAAGGCGTTTGGCAGAAAGGCAAGAGCTTATGGGTAAGGGCTGTCCTAAAGAAGTCTTTAGAGAATTGAATGCCTTAGATAATGAGAAACTCACCCAAGCGCAATTAGATGAGCGTATTTTAAACATTTGGCTTAAGTATGCTCCAAGCTACATTGAAAGCCTTGAAAACACCAACACTAGCCTAGAGCAAGAAACCCAAGCTCTTAAAGCTGAACTAAAGACAGCCAAAGCAGAAGCAAAGAGTCAAGCACACATCAAGACTTTTGAAAAAGAAGCCGTTAATCTTATTAGAGAGTATGTATCCCCCGTTACAGCTGGTGTAGTGGCACATATCCAAGCCAGTGGTGAAAAGATCACAGAAATCCATCAACAATGCCAAGAAGAAATGATACAGCAAGCAAGCACTTGTGCTCTACTCAACGAAGAAATGCTAGCAGGCAAGCACACAGCTATCAACGCTATCGCCCGTCTCTTTGGCAAGGGTGTTAAAAAAGAATACAAGCTAGATTATGACCCCATTAAGGCTAAGACAGGTTATAGAGAGCTCAATAGGCGAGAGCAAGCCATAAAAAAAGATTTAGCTAACACACTTACAAAGCACAGCCAAGCAGTGCAAGCCATCAACAATCAAGCTTGTCAAGTTATCTTAGAAGCTGTGGAGAGTGTTAAAAATGAGATTACAAAGCTTGCCACAGAGTTTAAGAGCAGTGCGGAATATGGAGCGGAGCTTAATCAGGCTAAGGGACAGATAGACAGCCTAGAAAGAGACAGAGAGCGTTTGCAAGGCGAAGTAACTAAACTGAAACAAGAAAAAGAAACTAATAAGCAAGAGATAGAAAAGGCGAAGGCTAATAATGATGCTTTTAAAAAGAAGGGTGCTGAGAACACAAGGCTTAAAAGTGAGCTACAAACCACAAAATCCACTCTACAGACCACACAGAAAGATTTGGAGACAACAAAGGCAGAACTAGAAACCACAAAGGCACAGCTAGAGAGTGAACAAAACGATTTGGGGGCTTTGGGGACACTAGAAAGCAACATACATGCCACAATCGCCCAAATAAGCAAAACAAGCCCAAAAGTGGCTCAGGCATTAGAAATTAAAGCAAGCAATGCATTAAATGACCTTGCCAGTCTTAGGGATGAATTGCCTAAAATACTTGAACAGGCTATCCAAGAGCAAGAGCAAAAAGGAGATGGGGGTTATCATAGGTAGACTTGGACACTAAAAACACACCCACAATAAACTGAACCAAGCAAAAGACCCTAAAAATGTAGAAAAGGATTAGAGAAATGGAGCTAAAAAGCGTAATGGATATAGAAACCTTACTGTCCAAGAGGCGTTTAGATTCGTATGATGGAGATTTACAAGCACACCTAGAGAATCTAAAACTCATAGGCAAATACACACATAAAATAGCCCTTGTAGAGATTGCCCTACGCAACTCATTAAATTGTTTGCTCATTGCCAAAGATAGGGATTGGATCAACAATTCTACAGACCCTCGGGTGATTCAAGTAAGAGAAGAGGTCCTTAAAAGTAGTGGAGAAATAACTCTTAGTAACGATAGCTACCTCTCTAAAATGACTCTAGGTACGATCATCCACATCATTAAACGAGAAGGGTTGTTTGCACGCGTTTTTAATGCAGATAAAATCCAATTCAAAAACTACGATCTAAACTATAAAAAAGAAAAAATTTTTATCAAAGGTAAGAAAAGTTACTTAAGTAACTACAATAAGGCCACCATTGCTTTAAGTTTATTCCACACTCTACGCAACCGCTGTTACCATTGGGAGAACATCACAAAAACAAGAATAGGGGAAGACGGCAAAATCTACCCAAGATTGACAACAAAAATCCTAAATATTTCTGTAGGGATACACCCAAACAAAATAGAAAAATTCTTAGATGACCTAACAGCAAGCTTTAGTAAAGACTTATTGGAATATGCCAACCACTTTTAACAAGCGACTGGCTGGCGAGGGTCCGCCTTACGAATTATGCGCAGATTGTAGCGCAGAACACATAAAAATCTACTGAGATTGATGGACTAATTTATCAAAAAATTTTAAAAAGTTAAGGTGAAACACTGGCGTGTACTCACTTTTAATTAATAAAACAAAATCCTATTGTAAAATAACGCGTTTTTAAATCCATACGAAACCCATACAACTAACACGGAGGTAGGAGTGCCCCAAAAAACCCTAGAAGACATCACAAAAGGCATTGTTGAAAGAAGCCATGCGACCAGACAAGCCTACTTACAACGCATTGCTAAAGCCCGAGGTAAAATCCAGCGCAAGGATTTAAGTTGTGTCAGCTTGGCCCATAGCTACGCAAGCTTGCCCGATCATATCAAGACTAGGATTAAAGACAACGACAAGCCCAATTACGCCATTATTTCTGCCTACAACGATGTCGTTTCTGCCCATCAGCCTTTAAAGCATTATCCTGACTGGATTAAAGAAACTTTATTAAAACACGATGCCTTTGCCCAATTTGCTGGGGGCGTGCCCGCCATGTGTGATGGGATCACACAGGGCTATGAGGGGATGGAACTTAATCTTTTCTCCCGTGATGTGATTGCTATGAGTACAAGCATTGCCCTCTCACACAATATCTTTGATGGAGCGTTTTACTTAGGCGTGTGTGATAAGATTGTCCCTGGACTTCTAATTGGAGCACTAAGCTTTGGACATTTACCTGCTATCTTCGTGCCCTCTGGTCCTATGACTAGTGGTCTAGCTAACGCACAAAAGGCTGAAGTGCGCGAACTCTTTGCTCAAGGTAAAGTTACTAGAGAGATTTTATTAGAGAGTGAAATGAGGTTTCACCACTCACCAGGCACTTGTACTTTCTATGGCACAGCCAATTCTAACCAAGTGGTGGTTGAGTTGATGGGCTTGCACTTACCAAATTCCGCCTTCATTAACCCCAACACCTCTCTTAGAAAAGCTTTAGTTCATGAGGCCGCCACTTTAATGGCTACCAAGACACCTAAGCCCATTGGAGAGATCGTTAGTGAAAAGAGTATTGTCAATGCCATGGTCGGCTTGATGGCCACAGGGGGTTCTACCAACCTAACTATCCATCTCATCGCCATTGCTAAAGCCGCTGGAATTATTATCAATTGGGACGACTTCAATGCAGTTTCTAACATCACTCCTCTTTTAACAAAAATGTATCCTAATGGTGAGGCAGATGTGAATCAGTTTGAAGCTGCAGGGGGGTTAGCCCTTGTGGTGCGTGAATTGCTCAATGCTGGACTCTTGCACGAAGATTGCGACACTATCATGGGTTCAGGGTTACAAGCTTATACCAAAAATCCTTTCCTAATCAATGGCAAAGTGGTTTATCAAGATGGAGTGCAGGTCAGTCAAAATACAGAGATCATTAGAGGGATAGATCACCCATTTGCGCCCAATGGAGGGCTTAAAATTCTAACAGGCAATATCGGGCGTTCAGTGATGAAAGTTTCAGCTCTTAAAGAAGAACACCTAGTTGTCCAAGCCCCCGCAATCATCTTTGAATCCCAACAAGACTTGATCGATCGTTTCAACAACAAAGAGCTCCAAAGAGACTTTATTGCAGTGTTGCCTTACCAAAGCCCTAGAGCTAATGGGATGCCAGAGCTACACAAATTTACATCTATTCTAAGCTCTCTGCAAAATCAAGGATTCAAAGATGCGATCGAGCAGATCAAGAAAGTAGGTCACTAAGACTTTTACGAAGAATGGGCTCTGGGCTCTATTTTTGGAGTCTGTTTAGGACTCCCTGAAATGTCCCTTCTTCTCTAGCTTTTTTAAGGAGCTCCCTTGACTCCCAAAGGTTCTATTTTCAGAGTCTTAATTGCGCTTCTTTTTACCACGCACCTACAAGCCTTTAACTATAAAATCTCAGGGCGTGTCGGCTCTTTCTCACGCATCGGTTTTAACAATGCCCCCATCAATACAAACAAAGGACTTTACCCCACAGGCAGTTATGTAACAACCATTGGGGCTTTAGAAATAAACGCTAATTTATTGCCTAAATCTGTGGAGAATCAAAAACTAGAAGTGGGGCTTGGAGGGGAGATCGGCGGGCTTGCCTACGACTCCACTAGGGGGTTAAGAGATCAAAACGGGGTGCTCCAGCCAGCTAACTGGTATTATATGGGGCGTTGGGAGGGCTATTTAATGAACGCCCCTTGGCGGCATACACGCGAAGAGGACGAGTCGCACGCCAAAAATTACATTTTATACAATGCCTATCTAAGCTACACCTACAAAGACATTTTTGGGATCAAGGCGGGGCGGTATTTAAGCCCTGAAGCGTTGTTTTTGCGTGGCTATAATCAAGGCTTTACCCTCTTTTTGCATTTAGGCAAATTCAAGCTTAGATGGTTTAGCACTTATGGACGGGGTTTGGCTAATATCCAGTTTATCCGCAACTTCTACGCCCCTGTGAGCTATGAATTTAGCGATGGCAGACGGGTCAATTACGGCATGCACGCGGTGAGCCTAGCTTACAACACCAAACACTACACCCTCATGCCCTTCTTTTGGTTTTACCCTAAAAACTTCAACGCTCCGGGTGTGCAGTTAAGTGCTGTATTTGAGCGGGGGCAGTTTAAACTCCAAAGCGATGTCTATGCATGGTTTCCCATTTATAGCCACGCTCTAGCCAAGACTTATTATCGGGGCAATTTAATCGGTACAGCCACAGCGACTTTACTCGTGCGCCAAAGGCTGTATTACAAAAACTACTACATCGGTTGGGGTGTGTATAAAAACTTTGGCAACTCCAATGCCCAGCTGGGCTGGAATGGCTCGCCTGTGTCCTTTGACACAACCGATGACACCCCCTATGAGGACGCTTACACCAACCTTTACGATGCCAATGCCCTCACTTTGCACGCTAGAGTGGGGGGCAAGTTTCATGATTTCTCTTGGTATTTGCTTGGCAAACTCACCTTTGCGCCTAGAGCTAATGCGCAGAGCTTGGGGGTAACTTGTGAATACAACTTAGGCAAGCACATCCACCTAATGCTACGCCTCAATGGCTATGAAGTGAGGATGCATCGAGGCTATAAAGTGGATTACTTTGGTGCGCCTAACCCTAAATTTGCCCCCACTACACAGGATCGTAGCTATGTGATGACTTCGATCAGTTATGATTTGGAGATTTAGAAACTTTTACGACTTGTAAGATAATTGCTCCTAAAAATCCCCTACAACCGCTTTCACCCCACAAACCATAGTCTGATACTCCCAACCCCTAACTTTACGCTCTACGAGCCTTTAAAAGCGATTTAAACGCTATGTTTGATTTATTGTTTCTCTTCATCTTACTCTCCAAAGACAAAATTGCCTTAAATCAATCAGTTTTTCACTCTCTCCAAACAGACATGATTACCCCACAATCGTAGATACTTCAAGACCAAAAATCTAATCCTCACTTCAAAACCTTCTCTTGGGGGTTTGGGGGCTTGCCCCCAAGACTTATAGATGCCAAGCGTCAGCTTGGCTTACCGATTCATGCACCTTCACATCAAAAATTTTTCATTTTTTCTAAGTTTCACGACCTACTTTTGGGCTGATCCTAGTTCCCGAGCGTCATGCGCAGGCACGCGCAGGTTTTTAACCTTTTTAAAGGCGTAGCCTTTTAACCTTTTTAGGCCCCTTGCGAGCTTCGTGTGGGAGGGGGTTCGTGAGGGGGTAACCATACAGAAATACGCACTAACCATACAGAAATACGCACTAACCATACAGAAATACGCACTAACCATACAGAAATACGCAAGTAATAATATGTTTTAATTAAAACATAATGTTTAATTATGCTACCATGTGTGAAACATTGCTTAATTGGCTATGAGATG